>DAMDIS010000027.1:13802-20000 GCA_032100885.1 Proteiniclasticum sp. | reverse complement strand
TCACAGTAGGCGCATCAGGAAAGCTGGCCAGCCCATTCTCTTCGAGGGTTACACCTTTGACTTCAAGGTAATACTTTTCACCTTCAGGACTTTCCAGGAGAAAGTCGAATCTGCTTTTCTTGTAGAACTTTTCTCTTCGAACACTAGTAAATCTTCGAAGATGAGCAATGGAACCGCAAAGCAGCGCTTCTTCAACGACTTTATTGGGAATCTGTGAGTCGATATTGATGAGCGCATCTCCTTTATAGGCTGCAATGAGGCTGAAAGCGGTCTTTCTGAGCGGATTGTCTTCTTTCCGGAGAATCACCGTGCAGCCGGGTATAAGAATCTCGGAGACTCGCCCGGTATTGGGCACATGGGTCATGATGATTTCTCCCTCATATTCCACATATCCCTGAAAGCGGTTTTCTCTCTTTACAAAGGTCGCCTGGACCGTATCTTTTATGAATTTCATAATATTTTCTCCTTGAAAGTTTTGCACAGTTTAAATATCAGCCGATTTAACTTATCCACATTAGCCTGCCGCTTTTATCCACATAACTGTGGATAATGTTCCTTGAGTCATGAAATGCTACAGAATCAACATAAAGTTATCCACATATTTCAAGTCTTATGCACATTCTCTGTGGATAACTCGGTTTATAAGATTTACTCAATGTCAACACTCATATTACGATTTAACAGTTCATTAAATTTATCATACTATCTGACAAATGAATAATTACAATCGTTATACTATCCATATTGATTTTCAGTATATTTTTTCGTATTCATATACTAAACACTCAAACTGCTTTAATCATGAATGAAGAGCACAGCATGTTAATACATTTTTAACCACAAACGTCCCCCATTAGGCCATCCGCAAACTACTTAAGGATATAAAAAATGGTATAATCATATTAAGAATCATTATCAGTAAAAATGTCTGTGTTCAAATCATAGCATAGGAGAGATTATATATGAAATGGAAAAATAGAAGAACTAGTTCTAATGTGGAAGACCGCAGAGGTATGGGACGCTCAAGTTCCGGTGGGGGAATCGGAGGAATAGGCGGCAAGGGTATGATGGGTGGAGGTCTTGGCCTCATCATTTTTCTCATCATCGCTTTCCTTGGGGGCGACATCGGCTCCATGCTCAATCCGGGTGTTGTCAATCCCGGTACACAAGCCCCCTATGAAAGTA
Source organism: Proteiniclasticum sp. (assembly GCA_032100885.1). Taxonomy (GTDB): domain Bacteria; phylum Bacillota; class Clostridia; order Clostridiales; family Clostridiaceae; genus Proteiniclasticum. Next base: position 18,815 of record DAMDIS010000027.1, on the reverse strand, counting down.
CCGCCGAAGATGATGAACTGGCACAGTTTGTTTCAGTCGTTCTTGCAGATACCGAAGACGTATGGGCACAGATCTTCCGAGACAACGGCAGAACCTACCAGGAACCGGAACTTGTGCTCTTTAATGACCGTGTAGAATCCGCCTGCGGCGTCGCCGGCTCATCAACAGGACCGTTCTACTGCCCTGCAGACCGGAAGATCTACATCGATCTCAGCTTCTACCGGGAACTGGGTCAGCGGTTCGGTGCACCGGGAGACTTTGCAATGGCCTATGTAGTCGCTCATGAAGTCGGCCACCATGTCCAGACACTCCTTGGCATCTCACAGCAGGTTCAGGATCTTCGCGGAAAGCTCAGCGAGGCAGAATTCAACACTTACCTCGTACGACTTGAGCTCCAGGCCGATTATCTGGCAGGAGTATTTGCAAACTATGTCCACGGCGAAGGCTACCTTGAAGAGGGCGATCTGGAAGAAGCCATCAACGCCGCGAATGCCATCGGTGACGACAGACTTCAGAAACAGGCTCAGGGTTATGTTGTTCCTGATTCCTTTACCCACGGAACATCAGAACAGAGAATGAGATGGTTTAAAAGAGGCTTCGAGTATGGAGACCTTCAGCATGGAGACACCTTCAATACAAATGATCTCTAGTTTAACCGCATAGGATCTTAAAATTTAATGATAAACAGGAATAAAACGGAAGCCCGAAACATCACAGTTTTGGGCTTCCTGATTTTTAGTCTGGTCATTCAGCTTTGTCTATTCAAATATTACTTCTGAATCGTTTCGCATGATCTGGATAAACGACTTTCCAGGTTTGAACGAAATTTCATTCCCCGCTTCATCATAATAGATGGTGAAGGAATCTTCATCTTTCTTTTCCCATGTGCCTTTTCTCATCATGCCCTCAGTAAAGTATTCTGCAGTTCCGGTTCCGATGAGATCGATATTGGTGTACACCGTATCCGTCACAGCATAGTGATTGGCATGCTGAATGATGACATTCTTCACATCAATCTGCTCGTTGACTTCTTTGTCCATCATAGGTTCTCCATTGATGAAACGGAGATAGTTTCCCGTTTCCTCAGAAAACTCGTAAGTGATTTTGTTGTCGCTGCGATAGGACAGGGATATCTTTTTCGCGCTTTCACCATTGACTTCCACATTCTCGTCAAAATTTATGGTTCTTGATTCAGGCTGGAAATCGTACGCCTTCTCCAAGACAACTTCTAGATTGGTATATGCATTATGAGGCGCGACACGATCGGTCGAGCGTGAAAATCCGGTAGAGTTTTTTGTACCATCGACTCTTTTTGCTGTAATGCCCAGATTGTCGATCCATTCATAAATATCCTGACCAGGCTTAAATGTGGAACCGCCGTAGAAAACATACAGATAATTCCATTCGTTCCAGAGCTCGATATGCTGTTTTCTGGCACTTCTTACAGGTCCGGCTTTTTCAGGATAAGTACCCAGAAAAAAGGTGGTGAGTCTTGTAATTGTACTCTCGACTTCCATCTCATAGATGAGCTGAGCTTCTTTTAGACCGCTGTGGGGTCTTGCTTTAGAGGTGTTTTCCATCTGAACCATGATTACCCTGCCGTCCCCCTCATAAGGCATTCCCGTCAGCGGTGACAGCCCATCCAGAGGTTCATCATACCTGTGTTTCACCTCGGCAGTCGGCTCCTCGGTCTCAGGCTCCGATGGAGTTTCCACCGGTTTCTCAACCGTAGTCTGAACCCCCGTTTCTTCGGGCAGCTCTGCTGAAACCTCTTTGTTGCAGGCCGACAGAACAACAGATACAGCCAGTAATGCTGTAAGGACTATGCTTTTTTTCATAATATTTCCCCCTTGCTGCAAAGGATATGTTTGCATAATATGATTTTATCATAATTGGGCTGAAGTATAACCAGTTATTATGGATATTCTATATTTGCTTTTATATGCCGATCATCTCTATAATGGAATCAAGAATAGAAGTGGAGTGTGATTATTTTGAGCTACAACAAAACATCTGACACTTTCCCAAGCAGCAATGGTTTATATGATATCCGGTATTATATCTACACACCAAAGAAACCCGCACGTTATCTTCTTCAGATCACCCACGGCATGTGCGAATACATCGAAAGATACGAAGGCTTCATCAAATTCATGGGCAGGCAGGGGGTTCTTGTGGCAGGACACGATCATGCCGGCCACGGCAGAAGCATCAATACACCCGATGATCTCGGATATTTCTCAAACGATCCCTATGACCTTACCCTGGTCAGGGATCTCAAGACCATGACTGATCTTCTTACCGATCGTTACCCGGATCTTCCCCACTTCATACTCGGACACAGCATGGGATCTTTTATCCTGAGAAAATATCTGATGCAGTTCGGAAGAAGCCTGTCAGGCATCATCATCAGCGGTACCGGCGGTGAAAACCCGGCTGTTTCTTCAGGCATCCAGCTGGCAAAATCCATATCAGCTGTACGTGGCGAAAAGCATCGCAGCAGCCTGTTCAATAAGATATTCTTTAACGGTTTCAATAAAAATTTCCAGGAGGAAAACGACAAGTTCTCCTGGCTATCAAAAGACAGAAATGTCGTAAAGGCATATCACAAAGACCCCAAGTGCAATTTCGTATTCACAATGAACGGGTTCAAAGGTTTCCTCTCAATAATGAAGGAAGTGACCGGAGATGAATGGGCACCGAAGGTCCCCAAGGAAGTGCCATATCATCTGTTCAGCGGTAAACAAGATCCTGTTGGCAGCTATGGCAAAGGCGTTCAGGAAACCTGTACAAAGCTCATTGAAGCCGGAGTGAAAGATGTGACCATAAAACTCTATGACGATGGACGTCATGAAATGCTGAACGAGACCAACCGTAGAGAAGTCTACGATGATATCCTTCACGTCATGGAAAATATGATCTCCTTGAAGGAAGATCTGAAGTAAATTGATTTTTAAGCTCTGTTTGAAATCTGTGTTGAAAATGGAATGCTTTTTGAATATTTAGTATATATTCAATATGTAGAGTTGCATGGTATTACGCAATTGAAGATAGTGTTGCAGAAAAGTCACGGTTAGGAGCAGATGGTTAAATATGAATGACAAAAATAATATTATTAAAAAACAAGACAATAATGATAGGAACACATGTGTAGGTTTTGGAGTTGGCTTCGGATTGATTGGAGGCTCCATATTTTCAACTATCGTTTTGATTACAGGCTCCAATTTTCCAACTATCGCTGAAATGATTTATGAATTTCCACTGATTTGGGCGTTAGGACCTTCAATGGGAATGCTTGTTGGCATAGTAATAGGTTCAATAATGGATTTAAATAAAATAAAAAAAGTTTAATGGGATGATTTTTTCATTTGTGAAACAAAAGGGATTCTTATGAATCCCTTTAAAATACCTGAATTCAACACTATTCGCAAATAGAGCCTTTTTTCAAGCTGTCTTCTGTGGTTTCACAGATGCAGCTTTAATTTTTTGCTGTTCCTCTCTTCTTTACCGATCACAGCTTCATTTACTTTCACTGTCATGAGACAGCGGGCGAACTTTCTTCCCATCAATAAAATATCCTCTTATGGAATCTATGGTGTACTTCTCGATTCTTGAAAATCTGGATTTCACAGGATAAGTGATCACTACCTGCCAGGATATGGGTTTAGAAAAGGGCATCTCCTTGACATCTCTGAAATAGAAATGATCTCTGATCGGCGCAGGAAGGACTGTGATGAAATTCGACGTCCTTGTCACTTCAAGAAGAAAATCCCAGGATCCCGACATGAGCGATATTCTCGGATCCATTTTAAGCGAACGGAATTTCGCCATCAGCTGATGATGGATCATAAAGCTTTCATTGAATATTGCCAGATCTTTTCCCTTAAGATCCGACCATTCTATCTTGTCCCTTGAGGACAGCGGATTGTCTCTGCTCATAAATGCTGTGAGCTCATCCTCCCTGATGACCTCTTCTTTAAAAAGAAGACCGTTCAGATTCGTCGGATCAAGAAGTACCGCAACATCAAGTTCTTCCAGGAGAAGCATCTTTCTCAGTTCGAACGCACCCTTCTCTATAATCGTAAACTTGATTTTAGGATTCAGACGAATGAGATCAGCCATGATTTCGGTAAAAAGGACGGTCAGAATCAGCGGAGGAATACCGATTCTGATTACTCCCTTTATGAGGCTTCCGTGTTCCCTGAATTCGTTCATGAGATTGTCGTGCTTTTCAATGACAACCAGAGCATTGGCATAGAAATTCTCCCCTGCAGGAGTCAGCCCTGTCAGCCTTCCGTGATTTCTTTCGAAAAGCCTTAAATTCTCCTCTTCCTCAAACTTAATGATATACTTGCTCAGTGCAGGCTGAGAAATATGCAGTTTTCTCGACGCGTCGGACAGGTTGAGGTTATTCTCTACGATAGCAATGAAATACTTGAGCTGACTGATTTCCATTTTATTCCTCCATATTAGTGTTTTTTCTTAATTATATCAGAGTCTATAACTTACGGTTATTGAAATCATAAACTATTGTCATTAGACAGATCCGTACCAATACACTAAAATTATTGTGTAAACGTATACTAAGGCAGCAATGATAAATACGGAGGTTTTTAATATGAGTAAAGTCATTTCAGTGGAAGAAGCTGCAGAGATAGTCAAAGACGGTGATGTGATCATGATCGGCGGATTCCTCGGCGTAGGATGTCCTGACAGGATCATCGATGCCTTATGCAGATCAGGCAGGAAAAATCTCACGCTGATCTGCAACGATTCCGGTTTCATTGATAAGGGACCAGGAAAACTTGTGGTGAATAAGCAGTTCTCTAAAATCATCGCATCACATATCGGAACCAACAAGGAAACAGGACGTCAGATGCTTGCAGGGGAAACCGAAGTGATTCTTACCCCCCAGGGTACTCTGATTGAACAGATCCGGTGTGCAGGTTTCGGACTGGGCGGAGCTTTGACCAAGACCGGGCTTGGCACCGAAGTGGAAAAAGGAAAGCAGAA
>DAMDIS010000027.1:9137-13792 GCA_032100885.1 Proteiniclasticum sp. | reverse complement strand
GACGGCGAAGAATATCTGCTTGAAAAACCATTAAGAGCAAATGTGGCCATCCTTTTTGCCAATACCGTAGACCGTTTCGGCAATATGAATTTTCACGGCGCCACAAGAAACTTCAATCAGATTATGGCAACAGCTGCTGATGTGACCATCGTGGAAGCCGCTCAGCTTGTGGAAGTCGGAGAGCTTGATCCAGACCACATCCATACTCCAGGTATATTCATCGACCATATTGTAGACGGAGGTATACTGTCATGATGGACAAGAAAGAAATCCAGAACTTTATCGCGCGAAGAGTAGCTCAGGAACTGATGGACAATGACGTGGTCAACCTCGGTATCGGACTGCCTACTCTTGTTGCGAACTTCCTGCCTGAAGGAAAGAACATTGTATTTCAGTCTGAAAACGGATTTGTAGGGCTTGGTCCTACTCCTCTTGATGATGCATTTGATCCCTATATCACCAATGCTGGCGGAATGCCGGTGACTATCCTTCCAGGAGGGGCATTTTTTGACAGCTCTCTTTCATTCGGAATCATCAGAGGAGGACATGTGGACCTCACAGTCCTTGGTGCTCTGCAGGTGGATGAGAAAGGAAGCATAGCCAACTACATGATTCCCGGCAAAATGGTTCCCGGTATGGGCGGAGCCATGGATCTTATATCAGGAGCAAAAAAGGTCATCGTCGCCATGGAGCATACCGCAAAAGGCAGTCCAAAGATCCTGAAGGAGTGTACCCTTCCTCTGACAGCCAGAAATCAGGTGGATCTCATCATCACGGAAATGGGTGTAATCAGGGTTACTGAAGAAGGCCTTCTTGTTACAGAAATCAACCCGGAATATACTGCGGAAGAGATTCAGGAACTTACAGAGGCGAGACTCATTTTTTCGGAAGATCTGCGCTATATGAATGAGGACGACAATACAGAACTATATAATGAAGAAGTTGTAATTTAGAAACACTTAAAAAGGCCATGAGACAGAAATGCTCTGTTTCATGGCCTTACTGCATGGATTAGACTACAACGTAAAAGCACACCACCTAGAAAGTTCAGCGGGAAGTCTTAATGACTATCCTTAAACCAGCAAATGGTGTGCTTTATAATGGTGACCCCTAGGGGAATCGAACCCCTGATTCCAGCGTGAGAGGCTAGCGCCTTGACCGCTTGACCAAGGGGCCACATCTACATGACTAATAAATAATATCACTCTAAATAACACAAGTCAAGAAGATTCCATGCTCAGCCCATTTGTCTTTTAATTTATGTGTAAAATGTAAATAATACTAATTAGTACATTCTTAACCTGAAATACACATTTCTTTAACACGTTGTACACAATCTAATGTTATAACTAATACAGAGTCAAAAATACTTAATTACACAAATGAAAGGAACGATAAATATAATGGAAAAAGTTAAATTAGCAATCATCTACTACAGCTCAACAGGTGGAAACTACCAGATGGTACAATGGGCAAAGGACGAGGCCGAAAAAGCCGGTGCTGATGTCAAAGTATTCAGAGTAAACGAGCTTGCACCAGATCAGGCCATCGATGCCAATCCTCTGTGGAGAAAGCATTATGACGAAACAAAGGACCTTATACCTGTTGCTACACCACAGGACTTCGTAGACGCAGATGCGGTTATCTTCTCGACACCTACAAGATACGGAAATGTCGCATCGCAGTTCAAGCAGTATTTCGATATACTGGGTGGTGTATGGTCACAGGGGCTTCTGGTCAATAAGTTTGTAACAGCCATGTCATCGGCAATGAATGTCAACGGTGGTGTTGAAGAAACCATAAGATCAATCTACACCTCAGCAATGCACTTTGGTGCAATCATCGTTGCTCCAGGTTACACCGATCCGAGTATCTATGCAGCTGGAGGTAACCCTTACGGAACATCCGCTTCCATCATAGACGGAGAAATCAAGAATGATGTCGAGGGTGCAGTTAGACATCAGGCCAAGAGAATTGTTGATGTAACAAAGCAGTTCCTAAATAAATAAATATGATCCGGATAAGAGTCTCCAAGTGAGACTCTTTTTTTATGGATGGACAAAGAATTTAACTCAATTTAATTTGACAAAATCTTTATTGTTCTGTATCCTGAATATAGTAATAAAATAAACTTAAGGAGAATGTAAAATGAGTGTATATGATTATAAGGCAGTAGACATTGACGGTCAGGAACAGGAACTCAGTCAGTATAAAGGTGATGTTCTGCTCATAGTAAATACCGCCAGCAAATGCGGATTCGCTCCTCAGTTTCAGGGACTTGAGAAACTCTATGAAAATATGAAAGACCAGGGATTCTCCGTGCTTGGCTTCCCCAGCAATCAGTTCAAGAATCAGGAACCTGAAGATGAGGCCGGAATCAAGAATTTCTGCGAACTGAACTACGGTGTGACTTTCCCGATGTTTTCAAAAATTGACGTCAATGGCGACAACGCTCATGATCTCTTTAAGTATCTCAGAAAGGAAACGAAAGGTCTTCTTGGCGATTCTGTGAAATGGAACTTCACAAAATTCCTCGTGGGCAAGGACGGGAAGGTCATCAGAAGATATGCGCCACAGACTGATCCCATGGACATCGAAAAGGATATAAAAGAGCTGTTATAGCATATGATGCAAAAAGGACCATACGGTCCTTTTTTTTCAGCGTTTTTTCACTTTCTAATCCTTCAGTTTCAACCCCTGCTCATTTAAACATTCTGTTACAATGGGCAGAGATTTCGGGCCCACTCCATGAAATGAGAGTAGCTCTTTTTTCGATAGGGATGCCAGCTTTTCGAAGCTGTCTATCCCTTGAAACTCCAATGCTCTTCTTGCAGGATTTGAAAGACGTATCAGAAACTCGTTGTACTTCATGATTATTCCTCCTATGCATTTTACATACGTACCCGCTCTTCTCTTCAGATATTGTACTTGAAATATTAACTTGCATGCAATAATATTTGACAATAGTTAATTTTTGGCATATTCTAAATGTAACCAAATTATAAATACAGAGGTGTTATCTTTGAGCATATTTTCATATAAAGTAACAGATATAGACGGAGACACGCAGGACATGAACCAGTACAAAGGCAACGTGATGCTGATTGTCAATACAGCCAGCAGATGCGGTTTCACGCCACAGTATCAGGGACTGGAAGAACTTTACCAGAAACATAAGGACAATAATCTCGTGATTCTTGGTTTCCCCTGCAACCAGTTCAACAGTCAGGAACCTGAAGACGAGAAAGGAATCAAAAATTTCTGCGAGCTGAACTATGGCGTATCTTTTCCCATGTTTGCCAAAGTGGATGTCAACGGAAAGAATGCTCATGAACTTTTCATTCATCTGAGAAAAGAAACTAAAGGTCTTCTAGGCGATGCCGTCAAATGGAATTTCACGAAATTCCTGGTGGATAAAGAAGGTAACGTCATCAGAAGATATTCGCCGACAACCAATCCTCTTTCCATAGAAAAGGATATCCTGGAATTACTATAATCAAAATAGGAGACGTCCCATGAGAAAAATGAGTTACCCCATTGCTATACTGCTGCTTCTGCTCATGATCACCGGATGTTCGGCAAAGGAAAAATATTACTCTCGGGAAGAAGCACTGAATCAGGGATATATCGTTCTGGATGGTACAAACAGTCAGAACAGCGACCGTTTTGACATCTTTATCCAGAATGTCGATGCAAAAAGAGAGGATTCCATAAGTATCGTAATATATGATCTCACAGAAAGTCAGTATGTCATCGATATCAATTTTGATGGAGACAAAATTTATGCGTCCAGATATTTCATGGACCAGAAATCGAAAAAATCGCAAGTCATGTCTGATATGGTATTTACCCATATCAGCAAAACCGCATCCAAAAACTACTTTCTGATCGATGAAACGAAAATTCATCCTGATTTATGGATTTATCAGGGAAATTAAAGTTTTTTATAAAATCTACTGTTCTATTGATTAAAAATTTGATATACTAAAGAAGGAAGTTCAGTATTTTCTCACTGGACTTTTGATGAAACAATACGGGACAAAAGGAATCCAGAGGAAATCCTCAAATTGCTTTAAAAGAATGGACTGACTTCTGCAATTATTTGCAGAAGTCTTTATTTTTGCCCAAATTTCCTTATAAATGTCCTACAGTACCATTGTCCCTGAACGCTTCCAGGACCTCCTGTGTCCTAAGTCCATAAAGGCCTGTTGAATCAAGCTCTCCTCTACCGTTCATGGTATCGGCAACCAGTGAAATCAGGGGCATCTGAACATGCTGAAGATCAGGGAACTGTAGCTGTTCCACTTTTCCGTCTCTTATGATTTCTACAGGCTTTGTGTTCATGATGGCAAATTTTATGGTTCCTCTGCTTCCGACAACAGTGAGCAGATCCTCGTCGAAATTTCCGTTGAAGGTCATCTGCAGAGTACCCTTAATGCCATTTTTGAAGACAATCATTCCTGAAGTATTGTCTTCGACTTCAAGAATCCCAGACTGATTGGATGAGATACCTGCTGCATACTGGACTTCTCCAAAAAGAAAAAGAATCAGATCGATCATGTGTGAGCCGACATCATACAGCTTTCCACCACCTGCAAAATCCTTTTTGAACAGCCATGGCCGGTCAGGATTAAGCTCTGGCACTGGGCTTGTAT
>DAMDIS010000027.1:0-9127 GCA_032100885.1 Proteiniclasticum sp. | reverse complement strand
TTTGACCTTCCTGAATTTTTCCTGCCCTCTTCTGTAATAGGCTACAAAAAGTTTCACCCCTTCTTCTTCACAGACCCTCATCATTTCTTCGGAATCTTCCACCGAGAGGGCCATAGGTTTTTCCACATAGACATCTTTTTTGTTTCGAGCCGCTTCAAGAGTATAGAATTTATGCATATGCGGCGGAGTTGCTATGTAGACCGCATCTACCTCTTCATCTTTCAGAATGTCCATGTAATTCGTGGTGTAATGCTCCACTTCATGTCTTCGGGCATAATCCTTCAGTTTTTCCATGTTTCTTCTCATCACCCATTTCAGCCTTGTACCAGGCAGCTTCTGAAATGCTGGACCGCTTTTGACTTCTGTCACATCTCCGCACCCGATAATTCCGAAAGTTATCTTATTCATCATCATTCCTCCATATTTTTCTCATTTTTGCGATTCTCCCCGTGGAGAACTTCCAGGAGATATTCTTCCGCCCTGTGGTATTTTTTGAGTCTCTCAAGATCATCATCCGAGAGCTTCTCCTTAATCCGTGTTCTTCTGAGATTATCTCTGAGATCGCTTAGTTTTACTCTGATTGCAGTATGATCCTCGGCCAGGCGCTCAATGTAGTCCATATAGACTTCCCCTTCTTTCCTGCTCAGAAGCTCCACCTGTCTTACCGTTTTCTCCTTAAAACCAAGCTCAATCAGTTCTTCTCCGGTCATATCCGTATCCTCCAGAAGATCATGAAGCAGAGCGACGATTTTTTCCTCATGGGTTTCTACACCCATCATGACCCTGATCACGTGCATCACATAATGATCGTCTCCCTTGTCTTTCTGACCCGCATGCTTGACGGAAGTCAGTGCCAGCGCCCGTTCAAACAGGGGCAGAGACATCAGTAGTTCCTTGTCCAAAACGACTCACTCCTTTCCCTGATAAGTATATCTATGAGATGATTCTATTTCGTGAAAGAAATATTTGTTCTATAATGGTAATAAAGTTACTATTATTATATCTTATTTTTTGCCGGCATTACTCTAGGAGGAGAATAAATGAGAAAAGAAAATATCTATATAGAGATCATGGAGAACGGGAAGATACCTGTCTACGCCAACTATAACGATGCAGGAGCTGATGTATTTGCAGCAGAGGACATCGTCATCAGACCCCTGGAAAAGGTGATCATTCCCCTGAACTTTAAAGTGGCTCTTCCAGATCATCTGGAAATGCAGGTGAGACCCAGAAGCGGGCTGTCTCTCAAAACCTCTCTGAGCATCCCCAACAGTCCCGGAACTGTCGATGCGGGCTACAGAAATCCTGTAGGCGTCATCGCGCAGAACACCTACAACATCTCAAATCTGCCCTACGAGATGCTCTATGATGAAGAGCTTAAAGACAGAATACAGAAAAACTATAAAATACTTTTCCCGGAAAACAGCAAAGATGTATACACGATCTTCAGAGACAGGAACAATGAGACTGCGGAAACACTGAATCTTGTCCCCTTTCTTGTTCTGGACAGACACAACAATCCTTACGGTACGCTGTATATCGATAAAGGAACAAAAATCGCCCAGGTCGTCATCAATGAAATCATCCACGCAAAATACATTGAAACAGAAGATGTCTCGTCAATCGGGACTGACCGTGGCGGCGGATACGGAAGCACAGGCATCAGATGATCAGGCATGATCATATACAGAAATAAATCCCATTTTAAAGCCCGCTGAAAGGATGATTTCCTCTTCAGCGGGCTTCTCATTATCTGTGTTTTCTTATGAGCTCCTCAAAGTATTCCTTAGGTCTCATACCGATGGCACCGTCAACCGGTTTACCGTCCTTGAACAGTATCATCGTGGGAATGCTCTGAATCCCATACTGCTGCGCAAGCTTTCCGTTGTCATCCACGTTGAGTTTCTTCACTTCGATTTCATTTCTGTATTCACTGGCGACTTCCTCAAGAATCGGTGTAATCATCTTGCAGGGTCCGCACCAGGGTGCCCAGAAATCCACAAGAACGAGCCCTTTCCTATTCAGCACATCTTCATGGAAGGTTGCCTGACTTGTATTGACCATATTATTCATCTCCATACTTATGTAAAATTTAATTTTATACAATGTATTATACAACGCTTTTGCATTTTATACAATGTATTTTTCATGTCTAGAGAGGGTTAAAAAAATAAGCCCTGATGTCAGGGCTTAGAGTCTCTCTTATTTGTCTGTGTATTCAAACTCGAGTGAGTAGGTCATTTCCGCAACATGGGATAGTGTCTGGTACACCGAGCAGTATTCAGTAGCAAGCTTCAACGCCTGGTCCAGTCCTTTTTCCTTCTCTGGATTCACCACTGTCACGACAACATCCACAGTCTTCAGCGTTGTAGGAATCTCGGTTCTCTTCTCGCCTGAAACCTTCATGCGTACACCGTCATAAACGATCTTCTTCTTCACCGCGATATCAAGGAAAGTTGAGTAGAGGCATGAACCCAGTGCACCAAAAACCATATCATATGGCTCGATGGTTCCTTCTGTTATACCGATATCGACTGTGCCTCTTTTTGCCTTCAGCACACCCTTGAATTCATAGTCGAATTCCATATTAACCCATTTCATAACTATATCCCTCCGATTGATTTCTGTTGTTTTATAGTCTGATTCTAACATACCTTATGAATATTGTCATTTGAAGCTGCATCTCTCATAACTAAAGAGTGCCTGCAGAGGAATTTTTCTCCTCTGCAGGCACCTGCCTATTCATATCTGGTTTCTTTACTGACAAGCTTTGCAATCTGCATATGCATTGCCTCCACACTGTGGGTTCTGTTTCTGCCGCATTCTTTTGCGGGCTTGCTGCAGATCAGGCATTGACGCTCTTCCTGTCCAAGATCGGCCCTGGAAAGGGTGATGATGTCTTCTCCTTCGAGGGAAAAGACATCAAGATCATACAGCCTGCCTAGAATGCTCTCGTTCTCAAGAGAAAGCATCAGTCTCTTCACCTTAAGAATTCTCTCGTCAGCCACTAGATAAGCTTCAGGACCGGTGCTTAGATCGACAATCTTCTCGTACAGGACACTGATGGTCTCATTCTGCAGGATCTCTTTAAGATCGGTGAGTCCGATTCTGAAGATTTTCATGATCGCCTCATTCTTTTTAACTGGGCCTGGAATATTGAGTTTAAACGCAATGACGGTTTTTCCGGGATTCTTTACTGCCAGGGCCTTCTGAAACCTTGACCGGTTTTCTCTGTTTTTCAGAACTTCATCTAAGGCTGGTCTTGTACCATCTCGTAAAAATTCGGAAGTCATTGTGTTTCCTCCTGTCTTTTTTCTACTCTTTTACTTTTCTGACCACATCGATGAGGCTGCCGTCTCTATACTCGATGAGGGCTACGATCTTTTCTTCGTATTCGATGGCATCAGGTCTGCCGGCAATGGCATAGGCTTTTTCCTTCAGCTCTTCCATGGTAAACTGCGGAATGCCGAGATTTGTGAATGCTTCCATAAGATCCGTTCTATCCGGATTCACGGCGATTCCGATTTCAGTGACCACCACATCAATGCTTTCGCCGGGAGTGATGATGGTATTGACCTTTTCCACAATGGTTGGGATTCTTCCCCTAAGAAGAGGTGTCAGTACCAGGCTGAGTTTTGCTCCTGCAGAAGCATCGCTGTGTCCGCCTGATGCCCCTCTTATGATTCCGTCGGAACCCGTCATGACATTGACGTTGAAGTCAGTATCGATTTCCAGAGCAGACAGCACAACCACATCCAGCTGATTCACTGCCGCTCCCTTATTGCCTGGATTGGCATAGAAGGAGGCACTGATTTCATAGTGGTTCTCGTTCTTCTTCATGGATTCAATGGCACCTCGGTCAAAACACTGGGTATCGATGATCTTTTCGATGAGCCCTTCTTCAAGCATGCTGCAGAGATGTCCTGTAAGTCCGCCTAGCGCAAAGGATGCCTTGATGCTGTCCCTTCTCATGGACTCCTGAAGAAACCTTGCAACGGCAAGAGTGGATCCGCCTGTTCCGGACTGGAAGGAGAAGCCTTCTTTATAGTAGGGTGACGCTGTGATCACCTTGTTTGCATATTCGGCAATGAGCAGCTCCTTTGGATTTGTTGTAATTCTAGTTGCGCCCTTGGCAATACCGTTGGGATCCCCTATGGATTCCACCTCGACCACGTAGTCCACATGGTTCTGAGGGATGCTTACGGGGGTGTTCGGATAAGGAACAAGATTGTCCGTGATGATGACAACCTTATCTGCAAACTCCGCATCCACCTTGGCATAGCCTAAGGATCCGCAGTTCGCCTTGCCATGGGAACCGTTGGCGTTGCCGTATGCATCTGAGCTTGGTGCACCTAAGAATGCCACATCGATGTGGATCTCATCTTTTTCGATGGCTCTTGCTCTTCCACCGTGGGATCTGATGATCACCGGGTTTTCCATCAGGCCATGTGAAATTGCTGCTCCGAGCTTATCTCTTAATCCTGATGAAGTGATGCTTGTGATGACGCCATTTCTGATGTGCTCAATGAGGGGTTCATGAACGTTTGCAATGGAGCTTGGCGCAAGCTTAAGATCTTTTATGCCCATGGCTGCGATCTCATCCATGACCATATTGAGAACCTTGTCGCCTTCTCTGAAATGGTGATGGAAAGAAATGGTCATTCCGTCAGAAAGTCCGGTTTTCTCTATGGCTTCTCTGATGGAGCCAAGAAGCTTGGTCTCTCCAGGCATGATGGATGTGATCTTTGCACTTGACCTTCTGTATTCATGTCTTCTTGCCGACTGGCCTTCAAAGACACCGAAGGATTCAATATATTCTTCAGGGATTTCCCTGCCCAACTGATTATGCATAATGACTATTCTCCCTTCCTGTAAACACCGGCAGCCTTGGCAAGCATCAGAACTCTTTCCGCTCTCTCCACTATAGGCTTGTCGATCATTTTACCGTTCAATGCAATGACGCCAGAGCCTTTGGCTTCAGCTTCCTCAATGGCATTCATCACAGCCACGGCGTTTGTGATTTCCTTCTCGGTGGGTGTAAATACTGAATTGACCACAGAAATCTGTCTTGGATTGATGACGGACTTTCCGTCGAATCCCAGCTGCCTGATGAGCTCGGTTTCTTTTCTCAGTGTCTCCGCGTCGTTCACATCAGAAAAGACCGTATCGATTGCAGCAATTCCAGCCGCTCTTGCAGCGTGGACAATCATGGATCTTGCAAAGAAAATCTCTTCACTGTTTCTTTCGGCATATCTTCTTGTCTTCATGGAAGTGACATAGTCCTCTGCACCAAGGGCAATTCCGATGAGTCTTTTGCTTGCCGTTGCAATGCTCAGTGCATTGAAAACACCCACGGGTCCTTCAATGGCCGCCATCATTCTGGTGGAGCCCACTTCACGTCCGCACTGCTTTTCAGCTTCAAGAATCACTTCTTCCGTATCAATGATATCCTGGGCAGTCTCCGTTTTTGGAAGCCTGATGACATCAATTCCGGCTCTTACCATGGCATGAACATCATCTCTTCCGCCCATATCCAGACTGTTGATTCTGACCACTGTTTCCACATCGCCGTAATCTATGGTCTTCACTGCCTGATAGACCAGGAATCTTGAAGTGTCTTTTTCTTTTAAGGAAATGGAGTCTTCAAGGTCAAACATTATGGAGTCTGCACCGTAGATATAGGCATCTCTGAGCATTCCTGCATTGCTCGCAGGAACGAACATCATGGTTCTTCTTAAACGTTCCATTTTTCAAGGCCCTCCCAGTCAATCTTATCCGTAGCGTCTGCAGCTCTATGAACCGCCGCTATGGTTCTTGCGATAATCGTGCAGTCCAGTGCGCCTTTATCGCTTACCTTAAGCTTTGCATGCACAACACCCAGATTATTGAGGGTGTCGATTAGCACTTCCCTGATTCTTCTTCCATACTGGTTCTTTACACTGCTTTCAAGTTCAATCTCAATGCCTTTTCCATCATTTCTGTCTATGATGATCTGAAGATCGGACGACTCAAGGGTTCCAGCAATGGCCTGTTTTTCAATGATAAATTTTTGCATAGCCTTCTACTTTTCCTCACTTTTCAATTTTTGTTGTATCTTCTTTCCCTCTTCTGAAACCAGAAACGCATAGGTGGTTTCAGGGACAAGGCCTATGATTTCACTGACTCTGCCCTCTTTCAGATACGCTCTTACACGAGATGCGCTGATGACTTCTCCACCTGATTCCATTCTCGGAATGACGACAAGCTTCATCTCATCACCAAATACTCTTTTCATGGACTCGTTGTATATGTTCGTAGCAAAGGACAAAGGTTCTTCACCGACAAATCTAGTGGTGATGCCCAGCGCCTTTGCGATGTGATTCTTGAAGATCTTCGCATCAAGACTTGCCTGGATTTCGGTCACATCCCTATCCTCTTTCAGGAAATAGGACGGGAAAGTCTTGGCAGAGACCATATAGTCTCCTGTTTCATGAATCATCACGTTTTTCAGATGACTTGTACCCTTTCTGACCAGCTCCATCCTCACTTTTGCGGGAAACGCCGATATGTCTTCCGTCAGTACAAATACGTGAAGAATATCACTTTCATCTGCAGCTTTTTCGATCAGATACTGATGTCCCTTTGTAAAGGGATTCGCATTCATGACGATACCCGAGATTTTGTCTGCTTCGATTTTCTTCATACTCAGCTTATTCAGGAACTCATTGAATCCGTGGGCAGCCTTTTCAAGAAATACGAGATCTTCACCCACTCGTTCGATTTCACTAAACCCCATATGGACAAAAGACATGACCGACTGCGGTTTTGTATAGACATAGCAGGAAGCAAAGCCTGCATCGAACACTTCGGTCATGAGATGGGATATGAGAAGGCTTATGACCTCCCCTCCAGTATAATCTCTGCATACTGCAATGCACTTGAGGACATTCTGATGACGGGAGCCTGTGGCCACAAGCTTGTCTCCATCGTAGATGCCCACGGTATATTCAACCTGTTCTTCTGAACGGATTCCTGCTGCATTGAGCAGTTTTTCCCATTTCTCTTTTGCACTTCTGCTTCTTTTTATCCACATTCTCTGAACGGTGTAATTCATGAAAATCTCTCCAATCTCCTATAGGTCAATCAGGATAGAGCTTATCCCTCATCGTATCGATTACATTTTCATTATACGATAACTTTTTATGCTCATGTGTTTTTTACCTGTATTTTATCCTCTCCTCTGATAAAAAACGGACACACTCAAAAATGCAGCGTAATTTTGAGTGTCAAACAATACTGTTGTTATTTCATTAATAAATATATTCCTCCTTTAAGAATCCGTTAATGAGGAGCTGTTTTTTCACTGTTCTTTCAAGGAAAACATATTGTTAAGGGATTCACTTTATTTTATACTGGTGAAAACGTTGTGAGATTTCATGTGGAGAAACTTATGACCTTTTGAAAGCCTTAATCATCCTGGTTCCAATGGTGTATTTCAGGACTTTACCACTCCCTTGGTTTGAAATATCCCTTGAAATAATATTTTTATCAAAATCATAATAATCGGAGGAATGAACAAAATGACAAACACAACTGACTCAAAGAAGGGTCTCAAGCTCTTCGGTATGCCATGGTGGTTTGCCCTCGCAGCAATCCTTGTTGTATACCTTGCTGCGTATCTTGAAGTACTGACAACAGATATGGCCGGCACACTCGCACTTATGCTTGCAATCGCAATTCCACTAAATGAAATCGGTAAGCGTATCCCCATCTGGAACAAATATGTCGGCGGCGGACTGGTCCTCACGTTCCTTGGAACTGCAGCACTCGTTCAGTGGAATGTAATTCCTGCTGCATACACAGAATCCATTGCAGTTTTCATGGATGATACAAACTTCCTTACCTTCTTCATCATCGTTCTGATCACAGGATCAGTACTTTCTTTAGACAGAGACATACTTCTTAAGAGCTTTGCGGGTTATGTTCCTGCAATACTTGGTGGAGTTGTAGGTGCCGGAATTCTTGGCACACTTGCCGGTCTTATTTTCGGAGTCAATCCGATCATGATCATGCTTCAGTATGTCCTTCCTGTAATGGGCGGCGGTAATGGAGCTGGTGCAATTCCCCTTTCACAGATCTATGCTGATGTCACCGGAGGATCAAGCGATTCCTATTATGCTTTCGCTATTGTTATTCTTACTATTGCTAACATATTTGCCATCATGTCCGCAGCACTTCTTAATTCACTAGGTGAGAAGAAGCCTGAATGGACTGGAGACAAGAAGACTCTTCTCAGAAATTCAACTTTCAATGTTAGTGATGATGCAAACTACAAGGTTTCCATGAATGACATTGGAGCAGGTCTCTTCCTTACAGTGGCAGCTTTCACTTTCGGTAGAGTAATGTCTAAGAGCATACTTCCAGAAATACTTGGCGCACCAATCCATCAGCTGGCTTACATGATCATCTTTGTGGTCATCCTTGCAGCTACAGGTGTAGTACCAAAGAGTATTCGAATGGGCGCCAAGAAGCTTCAGTCATTTGTCACAACTTCTCTGACTATCGTCATCATGGTTGGTGTCGGTGCAGACATGAATCTTCAAGAGTTCATTGAGGCTCTTACATTACAGAACGCCGTCATTGCACTGTTCATCGTTATCGGTGCAATCATCGGTTCAGCAATTGTCGGTTACCTTGTCGGGTTCTATCCAATCGATGCCGCAATCACTGCTGGTCTTTGTATGGCCAACAGAGGCGGTTCATCGCAGTACTTGGTGCTGCAGACAGAATGGAACTTATGGCATATGCTCAGCTCTCAAGCCGTCTTGGCGGAGCGATCATTCTGATCCTCGGAAGCTTTGCATTCTCCTTCCTGATGTAATCACAAACCCTATCATATATCTTTAAAAGTGCACGGCTGAGAGACAGTCGTGCACTTTATTCATATTAATAATTAAATATTTAACAATTGTATTCAAATCATGTATTTTAGATGTTTTTTCAGTAAAGTTCAGTTGTTACAAAGCTGGTAATCGTTTATACTTATAATGATTGAAATTATAAAAGTCTGTCCTGCCGATAAATTCAGAAGGTGAACGAGCCTTCAGTGTTTTCACAGGAGAGACATCCTATAAATAGTCCAAATCGT
>DAMDIS010000026.1:20946-23413 GCA_032100885.1 Proteiniclasticum sp. | reverse complement strand
CCTGACCATCGCACCGAAGATGGTCAAGGGAGAAAAGGGTACCGGAATGGACGAGAAAGCCATCAGCCTGCTTAAGAGCGTCGGGCTTCTTGACAAGAAGAATGAGTATCCTTCCAAGCTCTCAGGTGGACAGCAGCAGAGAGTTGCCATTGCTAGGGCTCTAGCCATGAATCCTTCCATCCTGCTCTTTGACGAACCCACATCTGCGCTTGATCCTGAACTGGTGGGAGAAGTTCTGGAGGTTATGAAAAAGCTTGCAGAAGACGGCATGACCATGGTCGTGGTAACCCACGAAATGGGCTTTGCAAGAGAAGTGGGCACAAGGGTAATCTTTATGGATGAAGGTCAGATTGTTGAGCAGGGTTCTCCTGAGGAGATCTTTGAGCATCCTAAAATGGACCGGACAAAGCTCTTTCTGAATAAGATATTCAAATAGAAGACTGTTTTTGGTCAGGCATATGGGTCAGATGGAAACATCTGGCCTTTCTGATGCGCGGATATGCTGGATCAGTCCATACAAAGCATAACTATGCATAGTTATTTTTAAAAAATCCGATCAAGTACCCGTGCTGCACAGCGAAAAGGTTTCGGGCATTTCAGCAGGAGACCATTTGTTTACAGCGATATTTAACAGATGGTCAATGAAAACGGTTATAAAATCATACATCCGTATCTCTAAAAATAAATACATAAATATACATAATTTTAGATAAATATACTTTTCAAAATATGCATTTATGTTATAATGGGAAAAGTTAGTTCACAGAAGATTCATGAACAAAAAGGAGCGTAATAAATGAAAAAAATATTTGGAACTGTTACATCAATGCTGCTTGCAGGTGCGCTGTTATCCGGCTGCGCTGCAGAAGAGTCCGACGGATCTGTCCTTAAAATCGGAACAGACGATACTTATCCGCCATTTGAGTTCAGAGATGAAGCCAATAAGCTTGTTGGATTCGAAGTGGACCTTGCAAGGGAAATCGGGGAAGAACTGGGTATGGAAGTTGAATTCATTTCCACAAGCTGGGCGGGTATATTCAACGGCCTGAATTCGAAGAGCTACGATGTCATCATGTCTGCCACAAGCATCACACCAAGCAGACTGGAATCTTATATATTTACTGACCCTCATATGACCAATGGTCAGGTTATTGTAACTCGTGCAGGGGAAACACCCATCACATCACCAGAAGAGCTTGAAGGGCTTCAGGTAGGCGTGCAGCTGGAAACCACAGCAGATATTGCCGCAACCAAGTACAACGAGACAACCGATTTTGAAATCCTGCGTTTTGACGAAGTCATCCAGACCTTCTCTGCCATGAAGGCAGGTCATGTGGATGTCATCGTTGCTGACTACGCTGTAGCCATAGACTATGTGAACAAGGATCCTGAATCCTATCAGCTGACTGAGGTTATGCTGACCAATGAACCTATCGCCATCACCATCAGAAAGGACGATACGGCGCTTCGTGATAAGCTGAACGGTGCCCTCGACAGCCTGAGAGAAGACGGAACACTCAGTGATCTTTCCGTAAAATGGCTGGGCGACGACTATACCACCGACATCGATACAGAGCTGAACGTGGCTGAATAAACACTGAAATATAAGATTAAAGCCTCAAGAAGAGAAAAGGGGTCAAGATAATAGGGGAACATAGAAACCTGAGGAAGCGAAATGCGTAAACCTCAGGTTTTCGTTTATAGATAATTAGCTGAATGTTCCTTTGCCATCCTTGAAGAATAAAGATATCATTGATTTAAGTGAAAGGGAGTGACCTAAAGGTCCTCACGAATATTTACGCGCTATGAAAAGGAAGGTGATTATCTATGAAACTGACCATTCTTGGAAACAACAGTACCACTGCAAGTGCAGGAGGAGCCTGCTCATCGTACCTTGTGGAAGCTGCAGGAAAGAAAATACTCATGGACATGGGAAACGGAAGCATATTCAATCTGAAAAAGACCATAGGGATTGAAGAAATCGATGCGATCATTCTGACGCACCATCATTTTGATCATTTTGCGGATATCCTGCTTATGCGCTACGAAAGAGAAGGAAGAAAATACATGGGGGAAGAGGTGAAGCCCATACCGCTTTATACCCCGAAGATGCCTGACTGGCTTTTAGAGCAGCTGGGCAAGAGTCAGATTTTTGATTTCCACTTCATCGAAAAGGATGAAACAGTTATGATTGGAGAATTGTCCATTGATTTTATTCGGGTACTCCATCTTATGGAAACCTACGCGGTGAGAATCAGTGACAAGGAGAGGGTGATGAGCTACTCTGCAGATACCGGTCTGTGTCAGGGGATTCTGAAGGCATCACATCACGCCGATCTTTTCCTCTGCGAGGCAAGCTACGGATCCTATGACCCGTATACCATCCCTCATCATCTGACGGGAAAGGAAGCGGGAGAGATTGGGAAGATGAGCCGTGTGAAGAAGCTTGTCCTCACCCATCTGCCGG
>DAMDIS010000026.1:17964-20936 GCA_032100885.1 Proteiniclasticum sp. | reverse complement strand
GAAGATGTGCTTCAGGATGCGCTTTCGGTGTACAGAAATTCCGAGCTCTCTGAGATCATGAAAAGTTATGAGATGTAATTATAGTTACGCTCTTGACTCTCCCCTTAGGTCAGAAGGTAACCTCTAAATATAGAAAGAAAACGAGGTGTGATGATGTTTCAGATCGGACTGTTCTCCAAAATTGCAAAAACCACTGTCAAGACCCTGAGATACTACGAGAAGATCGGTCTTCTTAAGCCATGCTATATCGACATGGAAACTGGTTACCGGTACTTCTCCACAAAGGAGCTCGTAAGGATTCACCGTATCCAGAGCTACAAGCAGATGGGGATGTCTCTTCTTGAAATCGAAAAGCTTCTTGAAGGAGAAGATCCGGAGCTTCTTCTTCGAAAAAAGAAGGAAGCGCTCAAAAAAGAGATGGATGTGCTTGAAGATCAGATCACACGCATCGGAAGCTTTCTGATGAAACAGAAGGAGGAGAAGCAAATGAACTATGAGGCTTTAATCGTGACCATCCCTGAAGTGATTGTCTACAGCAAGAAGGTAAGCGTGCCTGACTATGATGCGATGTTTTCGGTCATACCTGCCATCGGACAGGAGGTCATGGCGCTCAATCCGGATCTTTCCTGCAGAAAACCCGAATACTGCTTCAATGTCTATCTTGACGGAGAATATAAAGAGAAGGATATCCACTTTGAGCTGAATGAGGCAGTGGATGATTTCGGCGTGGAAGGAAACGGCATCACGTTTAAAAAGATGCCTGAAACGACTGTGGCTGCAGTGATGCACAAGGGTCCCTACGACACGCTTGGTGATGCCTATGCTTTCATCTATCAGTGGATTGAGGACAACGGCTATGAGGCGGTGGACAATCCAAGAGAGAGCTTCATCGACGGTATATGGAACAAGGAGTCTAAGGAAGACTGGCTGACAGAGGTTCAGGTACCGGTGAAGAAGAAATAAGTTCACGCCATAAGGCAGGAGCTTAATCACAGAAAATAAAGAAATGACTGAGGTGCAGCTTTATGCTGCCTCTCAGTCATTTTATCGTTCCTGTACTTTTGCAGGGAAAGATGTGTTAATCTACCTTGTACTCATTCTTTTTGTCATCAATGAGTTCTTCCTTCTTATCCCTGGCCTGCTTTTCTTCGGCTTCCTTTTCTTCATCTGATCTTTTTTTTGCTTCCCTTAGGGTTTCCACATCAAGATTCTTCGCCGCCATCTCTTCTTTCAGGGCTTCAAACTTTGAAAGGATCATATTTTTGTCGACGATGGAAAGGAAAGAGTTTTTCAGTCTGGTCGCATTTTCAAGGGCTTCGTAGGCACCCAGATAATCACCCTTTTTCCAGAGGATGATTCCATAATAATAATGGGCTTCAGGGAACTTGACGTAGTCTATGATCTCCTCGTAAAGAGCTTCAGCTTCGTCGTTTCTTCCAAGGAAGTAATAGGTCTGTGCCAGATTGTCGGTGATGACATTGTCATCCTTGTTGTACTCGTAGGCTTCCGTATTCACTTCAAGAGCCTTGTCGTAGTCTCCTTTGGCGATATAGAGATATCCGAGAATTTCATACATGATGGAGTTCTTGTATTCTTCTTTGATGTTCAGAACAGTTTCCAGAGCTTTGTCGATGTCACCCTTTTTCCAGGCAAGGATGGCCAGGTTCAGGATGTTGTTGTATCTGAAACGCTCGTCTCTTGTTTTCATATTAGCCGCTTCCTGAAGGTATGGCTCGGCTTCCTCCAGTCTTCCTTCACGAAGAAGAACATAGCCGTAGCTTGATTTGATGTAGGGCTTTGCAAATCTGTGGTTGACTGCCTTTTCAAAATACTTCATGGCCACTTCGGTATTTCCTGCGTTATAGGCACGGCTTCCTTTTGTCGCCTGAAGAGTAGGGTAATTACGGTATACCGTAAAGATAAGATACGCACCGATCAGAAGATTCGCTATGGTTGAATAACCGCTGTAGATCAGTATGAATATTCCTGCTATGGCGATGAGATCAAAGACCGGTAAATTTTTAAGTTTCATCTTAATTTCCTCAACTTCCAATGTTGTTTTTTCTTCTCAAATCATAACATGAATCGAGAAAGATTTGAATAAGATTGATTTTTTGTCTATGATATATAATAACTGTATTTTCTTAAGAATTGATTACATGGATAATCTGATGAGAGAATATGGGATGAAGATGAAATGATGAGGTGGACATAGATATGATAGAAGCTGTATTATTCGATCTGGACGGCACAGTGGCCAATACCAATGAACTGATCTATGAGTCTTTCAGAAGACTCTTTTACGACAAGATGAAGCTTGAGGTGGAAGATGCGGAGATCTACGGTCTCTTTGGAGAACCTCTGGAAAACAGTCTGCTGAAATATGCGGAAGACACGAGTGATCTCGTATCCTATTTCAGGTCCTTCAATGAGTCAAACCATGATGAGATGATCCGGCCTTTCGAAGGTGTGGAAGAAGCGCTTAAAATGCTGAAAGACCTTGGCCTGAAACTTGGGATTGTCACATCCAAAAGAGAAGGGATGGCAAGAAGAAGTCTTGAGGTCCTCGGACTTACAGAGTATTTCGATGTCATCATCACACCGGAGTCCACAACGCTACATAAGCCTCAGCCTGAGCCTCTATATAAGGCCTGTGAGCTGCTTGGCGGAATTGATCCGAAGAACACCCTTATGGTGGGGGACTCGTCCTACGACATCCTCTGCGGAAACAGAGCAGGGGCAACATCTGTTGCAGTTTCCTATACGCTCATACAGCCTGAGACCATAAAAGAGGCAGATCCTCACTATACTGTGGATGATCTGAGGGAGCTTGTAGGGATCATAAAAGAGCTTAACGGATAATAGCATGAAGATAAAAAATACAGGATAGGCTTATTGAAGCTTATCCTGTATTTTTATCCCTTTTTGGGTTATTCATTCCTGATGTTGTTTTTGCATCCACTTTACGGCTT
>DAMDIS010000026.1:16568-17861 GCA_032100885.1 Proteiniclasticum sp. | reverse complement strand
GATCATTTTTCGGGAACTGATAGATGATGAAATACCTTGTCTTTTCGCTCTCGTCAAATCCCTCATAACCGTCACTGAAGCTCAGCACATTGCTTTTGAGGACTACATTTTTCGGCGCGGAGACTTTGGCCTCTTGAAGAGCGGCACTTACAGGAACGATGGCAATATTGTCGTATACTTCTTTTATGGCTTCGTTGTTCCTGACAAGAGATGCTTTACCTTCACCGGAAAATTCCTGATGGTTTGGTGTCAGATGCCTGAGGCTGAAGAAGGCGCTGCCTCTGATGTTCTTCAAAGTATGGTTGAAGGCGATCTGGTCGCCGATGATTGTATCACCCTGCCAGATGGGGTTTGCGTTCTGCTCGTAGACCTTGTAGTTTGCATGACCGATATAAAGATCCACACGTGTTCCCTCTACTGCGCTGTCCCACCATTTTGCAAGAACAGAGTATGGAGCGGCGCTCTCGCCGAAGTTCCAGTAGATCTGAGGAACGATATAGTCGATGATCTCATCCTCGATCCATTTCTTTGTGTCGATGAATACACTGTGATTGTAGGTCTCGGAGCTTGATACAGGCGTATCGGAACCTCTACCGTCCGTTTCTTCAGCGTGTCCCCATATACCAAATGGGCTTATCCCGAGCTTCACATAGGGCTTCAGATCATGAATGCTGGTGCTGAGATTTTTCACGAAAGTATAGGTATTGTTTCTTCGCCACTCTTTAATGTCGGTGTAGCTTCCTTTATGTGCTTCGAATGTTTCTTTGTCCTCTTCATCATCCCCGAAGAAATAGGGAACGGTCTCGCCGTTTTCATCCACTCTTGTGGTTCTGTAGGGATAGAAGTAATCATCCAGATGCACCGCATCGATGTCGTATTTTCTGACCACTTCCATGATGGAGTTGATCACGAATTCGTGGACATCCGGGTCACCGGGGTCAAGAAACAGTCTGTTGTCAAACCTTAGAACCTTGTCCGGGTGATTCCTGGCATAATGGTCGTCATGTAGCTTTGTCAGAATCTCATCTGTCGGCGCTTCACTTTTGTCTACGGTCACTCTGAAGGGATTGAACCACGCATGGAATTCCATCCCTCTTTTATGGGTCTCAGAGACCGCATACTCAAGGAGATCATAGGGAAGGGGAAGGGTTAGGTCTCCTGTGACATAAATGGATGGGGGATTGAGCGCGGAGATATAAAGCGCATCTCCCGCCGGTCTTACCTGCATGATTACGGCGTTAAGATGATACAGCTCATAGACATCGAGAATCTTTCTGAAGGAATCCTTCAGCG
>DAMDIS010000026.1:14650-16558 GCA_032100885.1 Proteiniclasticum sp. | reverse complement strand
TACCCGGCTTTTCGGGATACTCGAGGTTTCTCACAGAAGGCAGCCATGCCGCTCTGAATTCGTATTTGCCCATGGAAGTATCTTTCGAAGGGGTAAGATAAGTGATGTTCTCCTCTTTATCCTCATCCTCGCTTACGGGCGTCTCAACACCTGTTTCCACGGGTGTTTCGGGAACTTCTCTGTCCTCCAGCATCATATTGCATGCCCACAGGATGAAAGAGCTCAGGATAAGGAGAAGGAGGGAACCGAATATGGCACTCTTCTTTTTACCTGGAATCTTAACGTTTTTGGGATAGACGAGAATCTTTTCTTCCTGATCCTTTCTGCTGTCCATAGTCTGTCACCTCACTTAAAAGTATCAACTTAAGTACTGTCTTCTATAACAATGCTGCCTGGTCTCAGTATTCTTTATCTTTAAGTAATATTATGTCATGTTCCATAAACTGAAGAGTTACAATTATATTAAAGCAAAGGGACCGATCTTGATCAGTCCCTTGGTTTTAACGTTATGGTTCTTATCGGAAACGGTTGCTTCTGTGGTCGTCCACGAATTTCTTCGAACGTCTTGCGGATTCGATTCTTCTTCTTCTTGCCGCTTTCTTTCTCTTGTTGTTTACCGTTACCACGACAAAGAGGACAACAATGGTCAGCGTAATCAGTGCAATGAGGATATAGCTGAAGAGATGAGTCTTCAGAATCTTTTCCTGAACGTCCAATGTAGAAACCAGATTGACAGACTTGACCACCTGTCTTTCCTTGATGGTGGCTGTACCGACAACGGTCTCTTCTTTGATCTCGCCTGCGGAGAGTTCCTTATAGCTGAGATCAAGACTTGTCTCGCTGAGGTTGATGTCGTTACCGTAATAGGAGATGGTATCCACTGATTTTACAGGAACATCGATTTCCCTGGTCGGTCCGATGAACTTGTAGGGCTTGTAGGACACGGTGATGACCCCTACTTCTTCCGCTTTGGACAGCTTGATCACTTTCTCTTCTTCAAAGGCGCTGTCGATCATCTTTGAAGTATCTTCGAAGACCAGGACATTAGCGTTGTCTGTCTTGTCGGAGTTAAGGATGACATTTCCGATGACTTTTCCGTCTCTTTCATAGACGCCTGCAAAGCAGCGGCCTGCTTCACCGGTGTAACCGGTCTTTCCAAGCACATTTCCGAAGAGTCCGATATGCTTGTTCTTGTTCTCGATCACGCCTAAAGTCTGATTCTTGCTTTTCATTTCATAGGTCTGTTTCTCGGATACTTCTCTGATCCACGGATCGTTATACGCAGCCTTAAGAAGGAAGGTCAGATCATAGGCTGTTGTATAGTGGTCTTCATGATGAATTCCGGTTGTGGTCACGAAGTTCGAGTTCATCATTCCGATTTCTTTCGCCTTTTTATTCATGAGATCGGTGAAGCCTTCGATGCTTCCTGCAACATTCATGGCGATGGTGACTGCAGCATCATTTGCTGAACCCAGAAGGAGAGCGTGCATGATGTTGTCGGCTGAGATCTCTGTACCCACCGCGATATTCTGAAGGTTTGTATAGATGGAATATCGGACCTCTAGTTTTCCTTCCTGGGGGTAGACCAGATATTCGGTTTTCTTGGAGGAGTAGTGATCTGAGAAGACCAGCGCCGTCAGAAGTTTCGTGATGGATGCCGGATACATCTTTTTGTCGATGTCCTTTGTATAAATCAGTTCACCCGTTTCCATATCAAAAGAAATGGCTGAAGAACCGTTGATCT
Source organism: Proteiniclasticum sp. (assembly GCA_032100885.1). Taxonomy (GTDB): domain Bacteria; phylum Bacillota; class Clostridia; order Clostridiales; family Clostridiaceae; genus Proteiniclasticum. The sequence continues at coordinate 14,814 of DAMDIS010000026.1, read as the reverse complement.
CGGGCATATCCGCTTTGACGGTAATGGCGGGGAACATAAAAATAATAAGCAGTATAATGACTGGAATTCTTTGCAGTGTCTTTCTCATTTTTCCTCCTCTTATTGAAATGAGCGTAATATCTCATCAATATGCATAATTACATTAAAGTATGTCTATATTTGAA
>DAMDIS010000026.1:13607-14640 GCA_032100885.1 Proteiniclasticum sp. | reverse complement strand
CCAGTTAATATTATAACCTAAAATGGAACAGATTTTTCATCAAAAAAGCAACAATATATCTGTTATAATGAACTTATGAAAAATTTAAGGAATAGGTGAGGAAATTGAAGTCCATTGATCTGTTTAAAAGTCGAAGACCTACCATCATCGGCAAGAGAAGAGAGTACTCTGTGATGCTTCTCATCGCCGAAATAGATGGAGAAGACCATCTCATACTGGAAAAGAGAGCAAGGACTCTGAAGAGTCAGCCGGGAGACATCTGCCTTCCTGGGGGTTCCATTGATACAGGTGAATCACCCATGGAAGCTGCAGTGCGTGAAACCATGGAGGAGCTCGGAATCTCGAAGGAAGATGTGGAGATCATCGGTCCCATGGACTATTTCATCAGTCCCTACGGCCAGACCATGTATCCTTTTGTTGCGCGTGCGCAAAGAAGTGATTTTCGTCCGAACCCTGATGAAGTGGACACACTGATCTATATTCCGCTGTCGTTTTTTGAAGAGCATAGTCCGCTGATCTACGAGATCGATCTTACGGCAAAAATGGGAGAGGACTTTCCCTATCATCTCATCGAGAACGGCAAGGACTATCCTTTCAGGAGGGCGACAAACAAGCAGTATTTTTACAAATATGGAGACCACGTGGTCTGGGGCTTTACCGCCCAGATCGTGAAGAGCTTCATGGATATTTTAAAGGAGGAGTAAAAATGAAGAATTTTGACTATCATAATCCCACAAGACTTGTTTTTGGTAAAGACACAATAAAGGACATCGGAAAGTTTGTCACCGAGTATGGAGACAAGAAGGTGCTTCTTCTCTACGGAAAAGGGTCCATTTTCAAGAACGGTGTTTATGACCAGGTTGTTGAATCCCTTGACAAGTACGGGATTGAATATGTGGAGATGAGCGGTGTTCAGCCGAATCCTGTTCTCTCCAAGGTTAGAGAGACCGTTGACTTCATGAAGAAGGAAAACGTGGATGCCATTGTTGCGGTAGGTGGAGGGTCTGTTCTGGACACTTCAAAGATTGCAGCG
>DAMDIS010000026.1:1164-13597 GCA_032100885.1 Proteiniclasticum sp. | reverse complement strand
ATGGGGGCGTGACGCCACGCAGGTAGAAGAGCGCGAATCCGAATGGCGGCGAGCTTCTACTATGAGGGAGATCCATGGGATTTCTACGAGAAGAAAGTGTTCCCTGAAAAGGCGCTTCCTATATATGGAATCCTGACCATATCTGCTACAGGTTCCGAGATGAACTCCGGTGGAGTCATCACAAACGAAGAAGAGAAGAAGAAATGGGGCTGGGGTTCAAAGTATACCTATCCAAGACTTTCCATCGTGGACCCTTCCATTCAGAAGACCCTTCCTGTGAACCAGACCGTAAACGGTGCAGTGGATACCCTGACCCATGTATTTGAAGAGTACTTTGATGGAACAAAGGATACGCTCATGGCTGATGAATTTGCTGAAGGCATCATCAGAACCACCATGGAGACCGTAAAAGTCCTCATCAAGGATCCCAATGATTATGAAGCAAGAGCAAACCTTGCCTGGGCAGCTACTCTTGCCCTGAACGGACTGAACGGTCTGGGCAGAAGAGGAGACTGGGCTTCCCATGGCATTGAGCATTCCATATCCGCATACTATGATATTGCTCATGCAGAGGGGCTGGCCATGGTTATGCCTGCATGGATGAAGTATGTCTATAAGGAAGATGTGGACAAGTTTGCAAGATTCGGAGAGAAGATCTTCGGCATCACCGGCGAAGACAAGGAAGAAGTGGCACTTAAAGCCATTGAAGCCTATAAAGACTTCCTGAAGGAAATCGGTGCACCAGTTGCACTGTCAGAGAGAAACATCGGTGAGGACAAGATCGATGTCATGGCAAAGAATGCGCTCCTTCGCGGACCGCTGGGCGGACTGAAGAAACTGGAAGAAGAGGACGTCTATAAGATCCTCATGCTCGCCAGATAGGTAAAGAATTAAAGAAGGCTGATGAATAACATCATCAGATTATCAGGATAATAAATTGGACCTTTAGCGGATCTTCTGCAGAAGGTCCAATTTAAACTTTCCAAAAGAACAGTCTTCTTCAGAAAATCCAGGCGGCATTCATGGATAAAAAAATAATCATCCGGCTATGGGATTTTTTAGAATATACGTTCTGTTTTGTGGTATAATATTTTCACCAGATAAGTAGACAAAAAACCTGTAAGTAACCAATCAAAATGAAAAGGAATGTGGTGCCTTATGTACAAGGAGTTTTTCAGTATGATAAAAAAGAACAGACAGAATGAGATGATTATTGTGGATGGTGTAGTGGGATCCGGAAAGACCACACTCATGAACATCCTGACGGAGGAGCTGGATCTTAAAGGCTTTGAAGAGCCCGTAACGGACAATCCGATTCTTGGAAAGTTCTACCACGACAGGCAGAGATATGCTTTTCCGCTCCAGATCTTCTTTCTCAACAGAAGGTTCAGGATGCTGAAGGATGCCCAGGAAAAGAATGAAGCCAGCATCATGGACAGAAGCATCTACGGTGATGTGATCTTCGCCAAGCTTCTTCATGACGGTGGTGATATGGATAATGATGAGTTCCGTCTTTATCAGGATCTTCTTGCGAACATGCTTGACCATATCGAAGCGCCAAGGCTTATGATCTATCTCCGCTGCGATGTGGATACGGCCATAGATCGCATCAGGAAAAGAGGAAGAGACTATGAGCAGATTGTAGAAAGGGACTACTGGGAAAGACTAGGCAGGGAGTATGAGGACTATTTCAAAGCATACGATCTTTCACCGATTCTCATCATTGAAGCGAAAGATTATGATCTTGAAAAGCCAAAGGACAGGGTAAAGGTAGTTGAGATGATTCGCAGCGCTATATATCATAGAGATAAAGTGATCAACAATATGTAATCAGGGTGATAGGAATAACCAGATAAACCACGAAAATCGTTTTGTGGCTGATCTGGTTTTTTTCTGGTCTTTTCGCTTTTTTTCATCTGTCATGGATGTTTGATTTCTCTTGAAGGACAATAGGATACAATATGAGTTGTTAAAAATTTATTGATGAATTAAACTGCTATCTAAAGGAGAACTTAATCTTAAAATCGTTTACACAGGACGGGTTTTTCTGGATTAAAATTAGTTATTTTTCGTTTTTTTGCAGAAATCATATATAAATTCTAAAAAGAAATATTCCGATTTTTATATGTTATAATTTTGCCAAGAAGTACAAGAATCTGTTAAATCTGCACTTTAAGTGTACTTCCAGAGCTTAAGGTCTAGGCTTATTATCCGTGATGGATTAGAGTAATCTTAGACAATTTTTGAAGACGTATTTAAATAAGAAATGAAAGAAGATCAAGGAGGAAGTTCAATGTCTACAATGGATTTAGTGGAATTGAAGAAAGAGCAGTCAAATTCAGCAATGGATTTACTGGGATTGAAGGAAGAACAGTTAAAAGCGGGTTATTCTGTATGTCAGCTCATCGACGAAGCTGTTCAGAGAGGTGAGGGAAGGCTGACAAAAGAGGGTGCTCTGCTGATTGAAACAGGCCAGTATACTGGGCGTTCACCTAAAGACCGCTTTATCGTAAGAGATGGAATAACCGAAAAAACTGTCGCTTACGGCAAGACAAATCTGCCAATGGAAGTGGATGTCTATCAGAATCTTCTCGGCAAGGTCAAAGAATACATGAAGGACAAGAACCTGTATCTCATCAAAGCGAAGGCTGGTTCCTCAGATAAGTATTCCCTGAGGATCAACGTCATCTGTGAAGATGCTGCCCAGGCAGTTTTTTCGAGCCAGATCTTCATCAAGGATAACGAGCGCGCAGGCACCGATGCGGACTTTACTGTCGTTGCACTGCCGAATCTTAAAGCGAACGGTAAAGCGGACGGAATCCATTCCGAAGCTTTTGTCATCCTAAATTTTACAGACCGAGTCGTTCTCATCGGAGGAACAAAGTATTCCGGAGAAATCAAGAAGTCCATCTTCTCCGTCATGAACTATCTGTTGCCTGAAGAGAATGTACTGCCTATGCACTGCTCGGCAAATATGGGTTCAGATGGAAAGACAGCCCTGTTCTTCGGACTCTCCGGAACAGGTAAGACAACTCTTTCAGCAGATCCAAAGAGATTCCTTATCGGAGATGACGAACACGGCTGGTCCGATGAAGGCATCTTCAACATCGAAGGCGGATGCTATGCCAAGTGCATAAATCTTGAAAGAGAAAAAGAAAAAGAGATCTATGATGCCATCAGATTCGGTGCGGTCCTTGAAAATGTGGTTGTAAGCGATCAGGGCGTTGCAGATTACTGTGATGGATCCTTAACTGAAAATACGAGATGCACCTATCCTCTGGAGTATATTGACAACAGAGTGAATGACAAGAAGGGTGGACATCCAAGTACCATCCTGTTCCTTACTGCAGATGCATTCGGTGTCATTCCACCGATCTCAAAACTCACAAGAGAAAGTGCCATGTATCACTTCATGTCCGGTTACACTTCAAAACTTGCAGGAACAGAAAGAGGAATTGTAAATCCTGAAACCACTTTCTCGGCACTGTTTGGTGAACCCTTCATGCCAAGACAGATTGAAGAATACGCAACTCTTCTGGGCAGAATGATTGATGAGCATGATACGGATGTCTACCTCATCAATACCGGATGGAGCGGTGGCGTCTACGGCGTCGGCAAGAGAACACCGCTTAAGTACACAAGACTCATGGTGGATGCCGCGCTAAACAATGAACTGAAAGATGTGGAGTTTGTCCATGACAAGATCTTCAATCTGGATATTCCGGTGAAGATAAAGGATGTTCCTGATGAGATTCTCATTCCGGAAAACCTGTGGGCAGACAAGAATGAATACGAGAAGGTTGCAAAGGAACTTTCAGAAAAGTTCAAGGAGAACTTCGGAAGATTCAGGGATGTATCTGAAAAGATCGTTTCTGCAGGACCTTACTAAAATTTAGTACCCCGGACTAAAGGAAAGCTGGACATTACTATCCAGAAATCCTTTAGTCCTTTATTTTTTGTGACATAAGAGAAGTTATGACAATTAAAGTAGTGAGTTTTTCTTCCATGAAACCGAATTATACAAGATTTAAGACGATTTTCAGGTAATATGGCTGAAATTTGTGTAAAATGAATAAGGAATGATTAAGTGAGATATTTGGAGGTAGTTTATTTTGGATCTTTATTTTATTTTTAAGGCCATCGTCATAGCCATAGTAGAAGGTGTAACAGAGTTTATCCCTGTATCGTCCACCGGTCACATGATTCTGGCTGGAGACATCATCGGTTTCCCGGAGAACGAGTTCACAAGAATGTTCAATGTGGTCATCCAGCTGGGTGCGATCCTGGCCATTGTCGTCCTTTACTGGAACAAGCTCTTCACCATGGCGAAGTCCTTCTTCAGGAGAGAGGAGAAGGGGCTTAATTTCGGCATCGCGCTGATCATCGGTGTCCTTCCTGCAGCCGTACTCGGATTCCTGTTTGAAGACTTTATTGATGCTTATCTCTTCAAGCCGCTGCCGGTAATCATCGGACTTTTCGTGGGTGCGGTACTGCTGATCTTTGTAGAAGGAAAGTACAGAGGGAAGTCGAATGTCCATGAAGTGGAGCACATCACAAAGATGCAGGCGCTTAAGATCGGATTCTTCCAGTGCCTTGCCATGTGGCCTGGTATGTCCAGATCCTCCTCGACCATCATGGGGGGCTGGATCAACGGACTGGATTCCAAGATCGCTTCGGAGTATTCCTTCTTCCTGGCCATACCGGTCATGATCGGAGCATCCATGATCAAGATGATCAAGTTCCAGTCCGATGTGGGTTTCTCCACATTAGGCAGTACGGAATGGGTATCCTTCGGTCTCGGTTTTGTTGTGGCGTTTGTTGTTGCCCTCATCTGCGTCAAGGGATTCATCGGTTATATCCAGAGAAAGCCCATGAAGGTTTTTGCCTATTACAGAATCGCCATTTCAGCGATTTTCGTAGTGCTTCTGCTCACCAATGTCATCAGCATCTAAAGTTTTGTTTTAGGAGCGGTTTGTGATAAAATTAGCTTAGTAAAAAATTGGAGTGATTGATATGAAGGAAGTAAGAAGATATCTTGAAGACAGGCTTGGAAAGTACAGCTTTTATTTTGAAGACCTTAAGTCCGGTTTTATCTATGGTTACAACGAACACGTCAAAATGACCTCTGCTGGCTGCATGAAGCTTCCTGTTGCCATGGCGGTAATTAAGGATGTGGAGGAAGGTAAAATATCCCTGAACGATCCTGTTCTTCTTGAGAGCAGAGACCGTGTGGAAGGTTCTGGTATCCTGAAGCACCTCAATTCCAGAGAGTATACCGTAAATGAACTGGTCATTGTCATGCTTGTTGAAAGCGACAACACCGCAACCCAGAAACTGGTCAGCCTCATCGGCTTTGACGAGCTGAAGGCGAAGTTCAGAGAAATGGGTCTAAACAACACCATGAACGATATGCCTGGCTCACCCATCAACCTGACCACAAGCTTTGATCTGTCTTTATGCTGGAAGATTCTAAAAGATGGAGAATATCTGACAAAGGAACATTCAAGATACATCATCGAACTTCTCAAGAGCGAAAACAAGAAGAAGAAGACTGGGTTCTATCTGGATGAATCCCTTAAAGAGAAGATTGCCAGCAAAGCAGGCGACATGCCGGGTGTAGAAAATGATACCACCCTCATCGAGCTTCAGAAAGGCGACTTTGTCTTCACCATCATGAGCTCAGATCTTCCAAACAGCGTTTACGGACTTGTCTCTTTGGCAAAATCCGGAAAAATGATCTGGGACGGAATCACCTACAACTGGAAATAGAACAGAATTTCTTGAACCGGCTTCACTGAAGCCGGTTTTTCGCATAATTTTGATGTATGAACAAGTCATAAATATGATATACTCATATATGACGGTATGCCCTTGAGGCAATTAGATAAACAGCAATATCCTGTCAATTAATATTTTTGGAGAGTGACGTCATGAGATATAAAGGTTTGACCATAGTCCTGTTTTCAGTAGTGACATTCGGATTTATATTCGGATTTTTAAATTATCATAAGAAACTCGATGCCATGCTGGGAAAAGAGATCGTTCAGGCAAGTACAGGAGATCTCATTGTTCCTTCACCTGAATCGGATACAGAAGGAGAAAATCCTTCAGAACTGGAAGAGGATGTCCTGGTGCCGTCGCTTGAAGGACTCAGTAAAGAAGAGGCAGTAGCGATGCTTGAAGTACTTAAGCTTGTTCCAGAGATAGAGGAAGAATACAGCGATATATCCGAAAAGGGTAAGGTATTCGGCCAGTCACCTTCAGAAGGGTCCATGGCTTCAGCTGGGACAGAAGTTAGCATCAGTGTCAGCCTCGGGAAAGATGAGGCTCAGACAGAAGAAGACCAGATCATCGTGCCGAATCTTATCGGTATGGCTAAGGAAGCTGCAGAGACTAAGCTTAAAGATGACGGCTTCAATGTGGGTTATGAATATAATCCATCCGAGCATTATGATGAAGGTTATGTCTACAGCCAGAACTACAAGGTTGGTGCGAAGGTTTCAAAGGGTACAGAGGTCACCATAAGAATCAGTACAGGAAGATAATCAGTAAGATAATAAAGGAAAATGACGCGGGTGATCAGTACCCGCGTCATTTTCTTAGGACTTCGGCATATCCTATGATATAATTGATATTAATTGATTGGATGTTAGGGGGGCTTTGTTGTGGTTAAAAAGGGGATAGCCATTTTACTTTTTCTTCTGGTAAGTGCCGGGTTTCTTTATGGATTCATCTCGTACAACAGAAGACTCAGCAAAATGATGAATCAGGAAATCGAGCAGGCTGAGGCCTCTCTGGAACCGGGAGAAGAACCTGATGAAACTCCTGAAACACCTGCTCATGAAGAACCTGAAACTGTAATCGGCACGGAGCCTTCAGAGGAGCCTGAAGAGGCTGGCAAGCTGATTTCCATCCCGAATGTCGTAGGTCTAAAAGAGGACGATGCGGTTAATGCGCTTAAGGAACAGGGCCTGGTGCCTGAGATTCATCTTGAATACATTGATGGTGTAGAGAAGGGCTATGTCTTCTATCAGAGACCGCCGAAGAACAACGAAGTCCCGGTAGGGACTGTTGTCAGCTTCAGTGTGAGCCGTGGACCTTACGGCAGTTCAGAGACCACTGCAAAAGTAAAAGTTCCGGATCTGAAAGGAAAGACAGAAGCGCAGGCAAAGGTTATTCTGAGCGGACTTAAGCTCAAGATGAAATCAGTCGGTGTTTATTCCGATACGGTAAACTCCGGACAGATCATCAGCCAGGATATACCATCAGGTAGAGAAGTTGAAGCTGAGAGTACAGTGTCTGTAAATGTAAGCCTGGGCAGAGAGCTTGTTGATGTACCCAATGTCATGAATAAAAGTGAAGCTGATGCAAGAGCGCTTATAGAAGCCAGGGGGCTTAAGATTTCCGTGAGGTCTGAATACAGCGAAAAGACACAAGGAACAGTCATCAGTCAGAGTCCGGCCTCAGGTCAGACGGCGAAGGGCACAACCATAAGCATAACGCTGAGTCGCGGTCCTCAACCTGTAACTCCAGTACCGGATCCGGTGGAACCTGAACCTGAAGAACCTGAAGACCCCGGTGAGACTGATCCTGACCCGATAGAGGAACCGGAAGAAACACCCATAGGATAGAATTTTATGAAATGTATAGTAAGAGCAGAGCTTATCTGCTCTTATATATTCCACCCCGATTCCTTAGCTTGCCTCTGTGATAGTCATTGAGGCAGTTAAGATGTGAAAGAATTAGAAATGGTTTACATTTAAATGACAAAAAAGTATAATAGGTATGGATTAGACTTATTGAAGTAAAAGTATGCGTGTGTGGGGTTAAAAATGGCTAGTATTGAATTGAACTCGAATATCGTCATCAGGAGACCAGGTCCTGATGATTTTTTGGACATAAAAGAATTCGTGATAAAAATGACCGAAAATACAAGAAACACTTATGGGGAACACGACTGGAAGGATACGCCATTTGAGGATAAGACCTATGATGATCTTCTGGATACCTTCGGTGCCGGGAATATTCTTCTTGGTCTCATTGATGGGGTGCTCTCAGGAATTGTAGTCCTGACCCAGAAAAATGCGGAGAAGTTCAAGCATGTGGGCAATCTTACGCTGAGTCTTCTCTCTGATGATCTCATGGATCCTCTGGGCAAAGAAATGATCTCAAGAATGATTCTTGCCTGCAAAGGGAAGGGCATCATCAGAAAAGTGAATCTCAGAGTAAGGGAAGATCTTTTCAAAATACAGGAAATCTATAAATCTCTAGGTTTTTATGAGGAAGGCAGTCTTGCAAGAGATGTCTGTCTCAATGGAATGTTCTATTCGACACTTCTTTACGGAAGAAGCATCGACTGATCCCTATCTTGAACGAGCTTTACAGATCATATTGAAGATAAAGGGGCCTATATAGGCTCCTTTTCTTTTAGGATGGATTCACCGAAGCATTTTTTGCCTCATCTATTTCATCAGTGGATCATTTAAGAGGAGATTACCTGAGCCTACATGGCTGGTGAAATTTTCACTGTCAAAGGAATTGCTCCTTGTGATTTAACTTCAATGTTACTATAATAGTATTTGTAAACATTTTCAGACAAGGAGGATAATCTATTGAAAAAAGTAGTCGCAACCAACAAAGCACCTGGTGCCATCGGGCCATATTCACAGGGTGTAATCGCCGGAAACCTCATCTTCACTTCAGGTCAGCTTCCTATGGATGCTGAAACAGGTGAGATGCTGGAGAACGACATCACACTTCAGACAAGAAAATCGCTGCAGAATGTCCAGGCGATTCTTGAAGAAGCTGGTTCAGGTATGGAGAAAATCGTAAAAACTACGGTCTATTTAAGTGATATGGCGAACTTCGCCAAGATGAATGAAGTATACAAAGAATTCTTTACAGGAGACTTTCCTGCAAGATCCGCTTTCCAGGTGGCAAGACTGCCTAAGAATGCACTAGTGGAGATCGAAGCGGTCGCAGTCCTGTAGGATGACCTTAAGAGGTACAAAAGGGGCATAAATAAGAAGATGGGGGAAAATAAATGAGCGTTAAATACTTTGCAGAGCCTTTCAAGATCAAGATGGTCGAACCGATCAAGATACTGACCAGAGAAGAAAGAATCGAAAAAATCAAGGCAGCGAATGTGTTCAGCCTGGCTGCTGAAGACTGCTACATTGACCTTCTTACAGACAGCGGAACTGGTGCCATGAGTGCGAACCAGTGGGCAGGAATCATGATGGGGGATGAGTCCTATTCAGGGTCAAAGAGCTACTATAAACTTCAGGAATCCGCCAAGGATATTTTCGGTTATGAATTCATTCAGCCTGTCCATCAGGGCAGAGCAGCGGAGAAAGTCGTTATGCCGATTCTTCTCGGAGAAGGAAAAGTATCCATATCCAACATGCATTTTGACACCACAAGAGCTCATGTTGAAATCGCCGGGGCAAGAGCAGTAGACTGCGTAGTGCCTGAAGCGCTGGACACCGAGTCCTATGCACCTTTTAAGGGAAACATGGACAATGAGAGACTCATAAAGCTTATTGAAGAATATGGCAGAGAAAACGTAGGTGCCATCATCATCACCGTAACAAACAACAGTGCAGGCGGACAGCCTGTATCCATCGCGAACATCAGAGAGACATCAAGAATCGCGAAGGAATACGGAATCAAGGTGATCATCGACGCGGCAAGATATGCTGAAAACTGCTATTTCATCAAGATGAGAGAAGAAGGCTACGAAAGCAAGAGCATAAGAGAAATCGCGCGTGAGATCTTCAGCTATGGAGACATCTTCACCATGAGTTCCAAGAAAGATGCCATTGTAAACATCGGTGGACTTATAGGTGTGAAATCCGATGCGGAGATTTTTGAAAAGGTCAAAGCGAACACCATTCCTTCTGAAGGTTTCATTTCATACGGCGGACTGGCAGGAAGAGATCTTGAAGCCCTGGCTGTAGGTCTGCAGGAAGGTGTGGATGAAGACTTCCTGAGATACAGAATCGGTCAGATGGAATACCTGGGCGGAAAGCTTGATGAAGCGGGTATCGCTTATCAGAGCCCTGTCGGCGGTCATGCGGTATTTCTGGATGCCAAGAAGCTTATGCCGCATATTCCTTACCATGAGTTCCCCGCGCAGGCTCTAGCCATAGAGCTCTACATCGAAGCCGGAATCAGAAGCTGTGACATCGGATCCTATATGCTGGGCAATGACCCGGATACAGGAGAGCAGATCGAATCAGAATTCGAATTCACAAGACTTGCAGTGCCAAGAAGAGTCTACACTCAGTCTCATCTGGATGTGATCGTGGAAGCGCTGATCGAAATCAAGAAGAGAAAAGACGAGCTTAAAGGATACCGGATCACATGGGAACCAAAGATCCTCAGACATTTCACGGCTAAGCTTGAACCTCTAGTATAATCATTGAATGTATGTGGACCAGGAGCAGAAGCTTCTGGTCTATTTTCTTGGCCGGAATCCAGATATCAAAGCAGGCTGATATTATTGGTGGTCTAAACGGATTCATTCTTGTGCATTTCTGCCAGATCATATGGTCATGAGGATAAATAATATGCTATTATTGAATAATAATATTACTTATTCTGAAACTTATATCGGAAAGGAAGATAAATATGAATCATGAACCCGATCACAGACACAGGGAAGATAAAATCCAATATATTCTGATTACCGGCATCGTCATCCTTCTCGTTGTAAACAGTGTAATGTTCATCAGTAAGCTCAGAAATATTGAAGCTCAGGTTCAGAATATGACGGGTGCCATATCAGGATTCGCATTCAATAATGATCTGTCGGGCATGGAACAGAGAATATTTGAGGAGATAAAAAAAGGTGCCAGCATAATCACAGACAGCAGCAGCAGCCTAACCGCAAAAGAGGGTTTCTTTGAAGTGACAGTAAATGTTGCACCGAAGGAAGTGATGACGGAGGATAAAGTGTTTATTATCCTTGACAACCAGAAAGTCCAGGCAAGAAGCATTAACGGAGTCACCTATGAGGCGGTTCTGCCGGTCAAATCCTATAAGACGATTAAACCCTATGTGGTCATCGAAAATGGAGACAGTCAAAGGCAGGAGGTTCTCCCTGAAATCTATTTCGATCAGTATATCGCTGTAGATATCAGCAGTATCAGTTTTAGTGAAGAGGATAAAAATCTGTACCTTGATATATCAGCCATGACTGAGGAGACCATGTTATTTCTCGACACACTCGGTGAGGCAGAAGCCGTCATCCTGGATGACAATCAGAGTGAAATCAGAAGACTGCCGCTCGTTTCAGTAGATCGGGATAGCCCAAACAATCCTGATTATGGATATAAACTGAAATCCTATGAGGTTATCCTTCCGGAGGACCTGTACCAGCTGGACTACTTTAACGTATATGTTGATATTAAAGGAAACGGGATCACATTAACCAGCGAAGAAATCTACAACTATTCAAAAGGCAATGTCAATCATCAGGGCGTGACAGGCGGAGGCGGATTCTATATCTCCTTTGACGAATAGAGGATGGAGATCATAGCCTGGAAGGATAGACAGACGGATAAAGATCTGAAAAAATGGGAAAATACCTCAATCGAAAAACCTCTCCCGTGGCAGCTGATTGACAGCTGCTTGGGAGAGGTTTTGACTTATACTGTTTAGTTTGTCCTGATGATGGATTCGATGACTCTTTGAGTGGCCAGGGCATCCATACCTGAGGATTCAGGTTCTGTATCAGTGAGAACAGCGTTTACGAAATGCCTGATCGCATCTTCAAATCCTTTGGTTTTCTCCACCGTATCCCACTGGGAAGGAGAGAGAATTCTTTTTTCATTGTTCTCTTCGATTTCCACCGTTGCAAGGTCAATGACCCTCAAGGTTTTACCTTCATTGATGACTTCGATGATTTCCACGGTCTTTCCGGAATCTCTGTGAAGGAGTGTTTCGATCTTGCATCCTTCAGGACTGCTGTAGTAGTGATTCGCATAGATCAGCTGATTCTCTGAATTCACGGCGATGCTTCCATCCACCATGATGAGCTTGCCGTCGAAGAACCACCTTGCGGTGTCCACGAGATGGATATAGTCGTCGCTTATGGTAAACTCGGAGTTTTCCGGTCCTATTCTGTTGGATCTGTTTTTGATGATTCTGATGAGGGAGGTGGATGTGATGTTGTCCTTCATCATCCTATAGAGCGGAGCAAACCTTCTGTTGAAGGTCACCATGAGTTTGGCTTTGTTGTGGACGGAGAAGAACACCAGTCTTTCGCATTCCTCAACTGTCGATGCCAGGGGCTTGTCCATGAGGACATGGATGCCTTTTTCAAGGAAGAACTTGGCCAGTTCAAAATGGCTTTCTGTTGAAGCATTGATGATTACAGCATCAACATTGTTTGAGAGTTCTTCAAGGCTTTCATATTCTTTTACACGGT
>DAMDIS010000026.1:0-1154 GCA_032100885.1 Proteiniclasticum sp. | reverse complement strand
TGCTGTAGCAGCCGGACAGCACCCAGTCTTTCTCAATGAAAGTACAGGTATGTAAGCTTTTCTTGCTATGGACCCGAGGCCCACAAGTCCGATTCTTAATTTTCCATCCATAAGGTTTCCTCCTAATTGATCAGACATTTATTATATGATAATCACTCTGTTCTTTTCGTTTTGAGTATTCTGATATTTCAATATATATTCACATTATAACGGTAAAATCAGCGCTTTACAATATCAATCACTTTCCATATCTGTCAGAGAACAGGCGAAGGAATCCTGCTTTTTAATGGGTTAAGATTCTTCTCAGTTATACTTTTTATAAGGATGAAAGAGTATAGTAATTTCATCGACAATTCGATTGACTTACGGTCAGTCAGTGGTAAAATAACACTACAAACTAATGAAGGTACAGGTGAGGACAATGTCATTTATAGAATTAAGCAATGTGCAGAAAAGATACCAGATGGGAGAAGTAACGATTACCGCCGTAGACGGCGTGGATTTTACCATAGAAAAGGGAGACTTTGCAGTAGTTGTGGGCGCCTCAGGCGCAGGCAAGACAACTGTTCTAAATCTTCTGGGCGGAATGGATACCTCAGACGGAGGAACGATTCTTGTGGATGGTAAAGACATCAGCAAGTACTCCAGAAAGATGCTCACAGAATACAGAAGATTCGACATCGGTTTTGTGTTCCAGTTCTATAATCTGGTGCAGAACCTGACAGCCCTTGAAAATGTCGAGCTCGCGTCCCAGATTTCAAGAGACCCCTTGGATGCCTATGAGGTGCTGGAGCTTGTGGGACTGAAAGACAGGACCAACAATTTTCCTTCCCAGCTGTCAGGTGGAGAGCAGCAGAGAGTGGCCATTGCAAGAGCCCTTGCTAAGAATCCGAAGCTGCTTCTTTGCGATGAGCCGACAGGTGCCTTAGATGACGCCACAGGAAAGAATATCCTGAGGCTTCTTCATGATACCTCAAGAGAAAGAAAGATGACCGTTGTGGTCATCACCCATAACGCCGCACTTACCGCCATGGCGGACAAAGTCATCCGAATGAAGAACGGCAAGGTGAGGGAATACTACATCAACGAAAATCCTGTTCCTGTAGAAAGGATTGAGTGGTAAATGAGACAGAAGTCATTTTATAAAGACCTGA
>DAMDIS010000025.1:21402-23448 GCA_032100885.1 Proteiniclasticum sp. | reverse complement strand
TCCCACCACACATACTACAGTGATGATCGGAATCATGTATTTTGTCGGTACTGCGATGATCTTTGTCAGGAATGGAATAACGAGAATCGCAATAGCCAGTGTGATGAAGTTTGACAGGAAGAGTGATGCGATCAGTCCCCAGGCAAAATCAGGCTCGTTCTGGAATAGAAGCGGTCCTGGACTGAGTCCCCACATCATGAGTCCACCAAGGAGTACTGCGCCTGTTCCTGAACCGGGAATACCCAGTGCAAGAAGCGGTGCAAAGGCTCCGGCAGCTGCCGCGTTGTTTGCCGCTTCGCATGCCGCGATGCCTTCTATGGCACCAGTGCCTAGAGGCTCTTCACTCTTGAACTTCTTCTGCATAGCGTAGCCCATAAAAGATCCTGTTGTTGCGCCTGCCCCTGGAAGAACCCCTACGAAGGTTCCGAGGAATCCTGACCTTAGAGCCGGTGGCAGAAGTCTTTTGAAATCATGCTTTGTAAGCATGCTTCCCTTAATGGAGAGCTTTGTGTCCAGATTTTTATCTGGAGCCTTGTTTCTTTCGTTCATCAGGCTGATGACCTGTGAAAATCCTACTGTACCGATGACAAAGGGTGTAAATGGAATTCCTCCTAGAAGGTACATGTTCCCGAAGTCATATCTGGGTGCACCCGAGAGGGTGTCCATTCCGATACTTGCGATGAGAATACCGAGCATGGTGATGAGAATGCCCTTTATGGGGTTCTCTCCGACAAGCCAGCTGATGGAGGTCATGGCGATGAGAAGAATTGCGGTCATCTCCGATGGACCGAACTTCAGGCCAAGATCTGCAAGAGCAGGACCGGCAAAGGTCAGAATGATCATACCGATGGATCCTCCGATGAAGGAGGCCATATTCGCTGTAAACAGCGCCTGTCCGGGTCTCTTCTTTTTCTTTGCCATGGGATATCCGTCAAGGGCAGTCATGACTGCAGGCGAATCTCCAGGAATATTGAGGAGTATTGCGGAAAAGCTTCCGCCGTACATGTTCGAGTAGTAGAGTGCACCCAGCATGATGATCGCCGTTGTGGGATTGAACTTGTAGGTGAGCGGCAGAAGAAGTGCCACACCTGCAAGAGATCCTATGCCCGGCATTGCCCCGACAATGAGACCAAGGACAGCGCCCATAAGGGCAGCTCCGATGTTCCCCGGGGAAAGTGCGATGAGAAAGCCGTGTAAGAGCAGTTCGATATTTTCCACTTAATTTTCCCCCTAACCCAAGATGAATTCAAACAGTCCCATGGGAAACTGTATGCCAAGCCACATTCCGAATACACCTATGGTGATGAAAAGTGCAATGGCCATGATGATGATGGTCACTTTCCAGCTGATCTTCTCGAATATTCTCAGCCAGATGAAAAGGTAGGCAATGATGGTCGGTACAAGACCGATAATGAAGGTTCCCGCGAAGATCCCGATTCCTGCAAGGATCACAAGGAATTCATCTTTTATGTATACTGCGTTTCCTTCCTCTTTCAGAGAAAGGATGAAGGTTGCCACGCCCGCGATGATCATGACAAAGGCCATGATGGATGGAAAGAATCCAGGTCCTGGACCGTCTACCCAGAAACCGAGCTGGAAGAATCCGATCCCCGCAAAGAGTGCACCTAAAGCAATAAAGAGCAGCGGTATGATTTTTCTGGTATTAAGTTTTAGCATTGCTTTTTCCCCCGAATGTTTATTTGCTGTTTAATAGTCTCATGATCTGGATGGTGGTCTGGATGAGGTTTCTTCTGGCCGTTTCCTTCTTCATGGCTTCCTCAAGGGAAACGATTTCATTAAGGATGGAAAAACAGCCGTCCATGCCCAGCTCATTTAGAAGCTCTGCGTCAGGTGATACACTGCCCCCAAGCGCAATGACTTTAGCACCGTGCTTTTTAGCCAGTTTCAGTACGCCACCAGGTGCCTTGCCCATGGCGCTCTGGGCATCGATTCTTCCTTCTCCGGTAAAGACCAGATCCGCACCTTCAAGGTCATCCTCAAGTTTTATGGCCTCAAGGACAAGCTTTACCCCTTCCTTGAGCTCTG
>DAMDIS010000025.1:9928-21392 GCA_032100885.1 Proteiniclasticum sp. | reverse complement strand
CTCCAGCAGCGCCTGCTCCAGGATGGTCTCTGTAATCGGTGCCCAGATTCTCACAGGTCACCTCAGCATAGTTTCTCATCCCTTCTTCAAGGAGCGGTCTTAAGTCTTCCGTGACCCCTTTCTGAGGTCCGTAGACGGCTGTTGCGCCGTTTGGACCAAGAAGAGGGTTGTTCACGTCACAGGCAACTTTGAAGCTTGCCTCTTTCAGCCTGCTGTTCCCTCTGCAGAGCCTGACTGACCTTACCTTTGACAGTGCTTCACCTGATGGTTCGAGAAGACTTCCCGAATCATCCAGGAACTCAAAGCCTAAAGCAGAGAGCATACCCATTCCGCCGTCGTTTGTCGCACTGCCGCCTATTCCGAGAATAAACTGTGTGACGCCCTCATTAAGAGCATGGGCAATCATTTCTCCAAACCCGTAAGTACTGGCTTTCATGGGATCTTTTTCTTGCTCACTGATCAGCGTGATGCCTGAGGAGGAGGCCATCTCGATGATGGCCATATTTCTCTCTTTCAGATATCCGTATGTCGCAGGCACTTCTTTTCCCAAAGGACCTCTTACGGGGATGGTGACGAATTCTCCGCCATATCCTGTCACAAAGGCTTCCGTTGTGCCTTCTCCTCCGTCTGCCAGAGGCTTTACAGACACTTCATGCTGCCCTGTCTTAAGTATGCCTTCTCTGATGGCTTCTCCTGCTTCAAGGGAAGAAAGGCTTCCCTTGAAGGAATCGACTGCCACTACAATTTTCATCTTATCATCACTCTCCCAAATCCTTCAGGTTTTATACTGTACTTTATTTATTGACTACATTGATCGGTGAACCTTCGGTAAATGCTCTCATATTGTCCACGGCAATGTCCATCAGTCTCTGTCTTGATTCCTTCGGAGCCCAGGCGATATGTGGAGTGATGTAGATGTTTTTGGCCTGAAGGAGGGGATTATCAGCCCGTATCGGTTCAGTTGAAACCACATCCACACCAGCTCCGCTTACCTTGCCGCTGTTCAGCGCGTCTCTCAGATCTTCTTCAACGATGAGGGGTCCTCTGCTGGTGTTGATGATCTTGACGCCGTCTTTCATTTTTGCGATGTTTTCCTTATTGATGATCCCTTCTGTTTCCTTGAATAAAGGACAGTGGAGGGAGATGAAATCTGATTCGCTGAAAAGTTCATCCAGCTCAACATATCTGCAGGTATCCGTAATCAGTTCCGGTCTTTTGTGCGCGTCGTAGGCAAGAACCTTCATGCCCAGAGCCTCCGCGATTCTTCCGGTTCCCTGACCGATTCTTCCGAATCCTATGATCCCCATGGTCTTTCCTGCAAGCTCAATTAAAGGATGCTTCCAGAATGTCCAGTCTTCGTTGTTTGTCCATTCTCCGTTTTTGACCGCTTCTGAGTGCTCGCCCACATGGTGGCACATTTCAAGAAGAAGTGCGATGGCAAACTGGGAAACCGCATCTGTTCCGTAGGTAGGAATGTTTGTGACGGGAATGTTTCTCTCTTTTGCCGCTTCAATGTCCACAACGTTGTATCCTGTAGCCAGTACGCTGATGAACTTGACATTTGGACAGGCTTCAAGGGTTGTTCTTGTGATGGGTGTCTTGTTGGTGTAGACAACGTCCGCATCGCCTATTCTCGCCACAACATCTTCAGCCTTTGTTCTGTCGTATACGGTCAGTTCTCCGAACTTTGCTAAAGCGTCCCAGGAAAGATCTCCCGGATTTTCTGTATATCCATCTAATATTACTATTTTCAAGTCAGTATCCTCCTAAAATTTAGTCTTCAAGTAGTGCCCATGCACGTCTTAACACGCGCTTGCTGTTTGCCATGATGATTTCAGGATCCTCGTCTCCCCAGGGCTTGACCTCAAAGGAAAGCACATAAGGGTTCTCTGCGTTGAAGAAGCCTTCTTCCTTCAGTACAGTGAGAAAGTCGAGAAGCTCTGGAACATCATTTGCGCTGCCAGGGAATCCGAATCTTGGATGCTGATCGCCGTAGGCTTCATAGCCTTCCTTGACCACAGCGTTGCCCATATGGAAATGGTTGATGTATGGCTTAAGGGTCTGCACCACAAACTTTGATGTCTCATAGGTTGTGGGGAAGTGTGAAAGGTCTACCATGAGTCCGAAGTTTGCGTGGGTGGATCTCATGTCCTTTGCAAACTGCGCCGCATAGGGTGCCGGCCCGATAAGCGCTGCCTTGTCCATATCGAAGTCGAAGACTTCCATGTTCACGGTCATATCTATGGACTTTGCATGGTCGCATACGGCTCTTGTGGTTTTAAGAAGCTGTGCATAAGCTTGATCCTTCGTCTCTGGTTCCCATTTTCCTGCAAGGAATGCGATGGCGGTTGCGCCAAGATCCTTCGCTTCGTCAAGGGCTTCAATTAGGGTCGCTTCCGCTTTCTTTCTCTCTTCCTCTTCGATGGCATTGGGGTTCAGCTTAGGTCCAAGGATTCTTGGCTGAGCGCCGTAGCACACTTTAAGATGAGACTGCTGAAGAATCTTCTTCGCCTCTTCTCTCATTGCATCGTCTTTGAACTGTCCGATCTCTATGGCATCAAAGAAATCATCCTTTGCGATCTTCTTTATGGATTCCAGAACATCCATACCAGGATGGCTCATCCACTGGATGGTTCCGATCTGGAAATATTTATGTATTGATTCTCTCATTTATTGTCCTCACTTTCTAAAAATACGCTGATTTTTCACAATTACTTACTAACAAATGATTTACTTCTTTCTTGCGATTACGCCCTTTGCTTTCTCCGCAATGGCTTCCGGACTGTATCCGTACTTTAGTAGAAGCTCATCATAATCTCCTGATTCTGCAAACTCCGTAGCACCGACAAAGTCCATGGGTGTCGGCTGGTTCTTCGACAGGACTTCAGATACTGCGCTGCCGAGGCCCCCGTAAATGCTGTGCTCCTCGATGGTGACAACTGCTCCTGTTTTCTTTGCAGCTTCTATGAGGATGTTCTCGTCTATCGGCTTGACCGTATGGATGTTCAGCACCTGTGCGCTGATGCCTTCCTTTTCAAGAAGCTCTGCAGCCTTTATCGTGTTATGAAGGATGGTTCCCGTTGCGATCAGTGTCAAATCGCTTCCTTCTCTGACCTCAACGCCTTTTCCGATTCTGAAGTCGTAGGATTCATCAAAGAACACTGGTGCTGCGGCTCTGCTGAGCCTGAGATACACTGGTCCTATGAACTCTGATATGGCGTCCACCGCTTTTCTTGTCTCCACTGCATCGCTTACGGAGATGACCGTCATGTTCGGAATGGATCTTATGAACGCCATGTCGGTGATGGCCTGATGGCTGGCACCGTCATAGGAGTCTGAAAGACCTGCATAGGTTCCGCAGAGCTTGACGTTCATATTGTCGTAGGCGATTAAGGTCTGTATGGGGTCAATGCCTCTTGTGGTCATGAACACCGCGAAGGTGTTGACAAAGGGGGTGAAACCCTCTGCAGCAAACCCTGTGGACATGGAGACCATATTGAACTCGCTGATGCCTACATTGAAGTAGCGCTCAGGAAATTCCTTTCCGAAGAGGATGCTCTTTGTGGAGCCGCCCACGTCCGCTTCCAGTACAACAATCTTTTCGTTTCTTCTGCCGAGGTCTCTTAAGGCTTCACCGTAGGCATCTCTTATTGCAATCATCTTTCCCATTAATTCTGCCCTCCCAGTTCAAGCTTAGCCGCTTTGTATTCTTCCGCACTGATCGGCTTTCCGTGCCAGATATTCTTTCCTTCCATGAAGGAGATTCCTTTTCCCTTTACCGTTTGTGCAATGATGATGGAAGGTCTTTCTTTTTCAAGCTTCGCCTCGTCCACTGCATTGGAGAAGGATGCGATATCGTGACCGTCGCATCTTAGTACATTCCATCCGAAGGCTTCAAACTTCGCACCGATGTCTCCGATGGTCATGATCTCCTCTAAAGTTCCGTCCAGCTGTACACCGTTATTGTCGAGGATCGCTATGAGATTGCTGGCTTTATACTTTGAAGCCGCCATGGCCGCTTCCCAAATTCCGCCTTCCTGAACTTCTCCGTCTCCGAGGAGCACATAGGTGTAGGCCTCACTCTTTTTCATTCTTTCGCCAAGTGCCATACCTAGACCTGCGCCAAGACCTAGTCCAAGAGGACCTGCTGAAAGCTCGACTCCTGGTGTCTTGTGAGCGCAGGGGTGACCCTGCAGATGGCTGTCTGTCTGACGCAGCGTCTTGAGATCTTCCTTAGGGAAGAATCCCTTCTCCGCCATGTTGATGTATAGAATCGGACAAGCATGTCCTTTGGACATGATGAACCGGTCTCTTCCTTCTTCCTTTGGGTTCTTCGGATCGATGCTCAGTTTGTCGAAGTAGAGTGTTGTGACGATTTCTGCAGCCGACAGCGATCCTCCCGGATGCCCTGTCTGGATATGGTGCAGAATATCGATGAGATCATTTCTGAATCTATGGGTCAGCTGTTTCAGTTCCAGTACTTTTTCCTCAGTCATTCCTGTCTTCCTCCTGCTTCTCTTTTTTATCTGTTTTCCGGATAAACCTTGCTCAGTATCGGTCTTAAATGCTTCACAGCGCCTTCTGCGGCTTCTTCCTGACTTGGAATCTGGAAGATCTCTGTGCTGAAGTTTCCTTCATATCCGCATTCCCTGAAGGTCGCTATGATCTTTTCAAAGTCCAGCCCGCAGTGCCCCGGGTATCTTCTGTTGTTGTCTGCCAGGTGCACATGGATGTTGTATGCCTGATATTTCCTTATGGCTTCGTAGATGTCCTTCTCTTCAAGGTTCAGATGGAACACATCCATCATCAGTCTGAAGTTGTCTTCGTTTACGTCCTTGACCATCTTAAGACCTTCTTCAAGGGTATTGATGAAGTTCGTCTGCATGATGGTGACCGTCTCAAGGGCAATCCTTACGTTCTTCTCTCTGGCGTAGGTGCTGATTTCCTTGAATGCCTTTACTGCCAGGTTCCAGGTCTCTTCTTTAGTCAGAGCCTTCTGATATTGTCCTCTGATTCTTCCGATGTTGATGTCTGCACCCAGAAAACCTGCAAAATCGATGATTTCCTTTGTTCTTCTGATGGCTTCATCTCTCACATCCGGAGTCGGGTCTGTATAGCTCAGCTTCAGCTGTCCGAAGATCTCTCCGGTGCACACAAGAACTGCCGAGAGGCTGTTCTTATGAAGAAGGCTTTTCACTTCTTCCCAGTCGAGCTCTTTTGGGTTTAAGGTCATGAGCTCCACGCCGTCATAGCCGAGGCGGGCCAGATCTTCAAAGCTCTTCGAAAGCGGTCCCTGGTACGCGGTTACGGATTCGTCGATCTTCACATCAGGTGTTGCCACTTGATAACATAACTTCATTTTTCTCTCTCCTGTCTTCGTATCGTTATTTTCTTTTTCTCTTTATCAGGATACAAGCAGCTCTCTCATGGACTGGATATCCCGAAGAACAAGCTTTGTCGCCTTTTTTTCATCTCTTAGCGAGATGGCTTCTACAAGTTCATGATGATCCTTAAGGGATCTTTCCACCTTCTTTTCCGTCCAGTTCACAGCACCTGTTCGGGTATAAGCAAAGAAGTCCTGGATATCGTCGATATAATCGATGAGCTTCTTGTTGTCCGAAACCTGTGCGATGTATTTATGGATCTCGCTGTCCAGTTCACTGGCTTTTCCGAATTCTCCGCTTTGAAGTCTTTCCTTATACTTTGCGTAGATCTCCTTTAGCGCCTCGATCTCCTCTTCGCTGATCAGAAGGCAGCACATCTTGACAGACAGCTCTTCCAGTACGATACGGATATCCAGCATCTTGATGAGTTCTTCTTTGGAGACTTCTGCAGCAAAGACGCCTTTTCTGGGCCTGTTTTCCACAAAGCCCTCGGCGATGAGGCGGTTGATCGCTTCTCTTACAGGTGTTCTGCTTACGCCGAATTCCTTTGCGATCTCTTCCTCGTAGATTCTCTCTCCCTGACTGATGCTGCTGGACATGAGCTTTTTCTTCAGCTCATGATAGATATATTCTTTAAGTCCTGATATTTTCAAAAATCACACTTCCTGTCTGCGCTCAATTTAACCTTATAAATTATAATGTATAATGTATACTTTATAATCTAATGTCATTATACACGAATCTGTAAATTTCGCAAACCTTTTCAGGAAAAATATTCAAAGAAAAAACAGTGCATCTTTGCCGTGTTCGTAATAACGGATTTTATGTCAGAAAGAATGCACAAAAATAGAGGTGCACACGCGTGCACCCCATATTATGGTCAGTTATTCCTGTTCTTCCGTTTTTCCGATTTCTTCGTTTAAGTACTCTCTCATGGATTCGATGTCCTTCTTCACCACGGCTATGGCACTTTCTTCATCTTTCTTTGCAATGGCTTCCACGATCTTACTGTGTTCTTCTATGGACCGCTCCACTTTCTTGTCCGTCCATTTGATGTTGTAACCTCTTGTATAGGCGAACACATCCTGGATGTCGTTGATATAGGAGATCAGTTTTTTATTGTCGGCAACCTCTGCAATGAATCTGTGGATCTTGCTGTCCCACTGGCTGGCTTCGATATAGTCCTTTTTATGGAGATTGTCCTCAAGCTTTTTCAGGATGCTTCTCAGCTCCTTCACCTGCCCCTCTGTGATTCTCTCGCAGCAGAGCTTTATGGCCAGGCTTTCAAGGGCAATTCTGACATCCAGCATCTTTGCCAGCTCTTCCCTTGAGATTTCCGCGGCAAAGATTCCTTTTCTGGGTCTGTTCTCCACAAATCCTTCAGCGACCAGCTGGTTGATGGCTTCTCTTACGGGTGTCCTGCTGACTTCAAGCTCCTCCGCTATGACTTCCTCGTAGATTCTCTCCCCCGGTTTGATCACATTGCTGATCAGTTTTTTCTTCAGTTCATGATAGACATATTCTTTAAGCCCTGTAAACTTCATATGTTCCTCCTAATCGTCTTTAACTTCTCCTGCTGTATGAGTATTCCCCATAATCATGCAGCATCTTATTACTTCAATTATA
Organism: Proteiniclasticum sp.; assembly: GCA_032100885.1. Lineage (GTDB taxonomy): Bacteria > Bacillota > Clostridia > Clostridiales > Clostridiaceae > Proteiniclasticum. Next base: position 14,382 of record DAMDIS010000025.1, on the reverse strand, counting down.
ACCAAGGAAATCTCCAATTATAAGTATATCAAAGAAATAAATAATGATTTCTATATTTCCTCAGTATACTCGCGGATAGCAAGCCTAATCTTTTCACCTTTATGACCCACTGTATTCTAGGCGGTTTAGCAGAAATAAAGAAGCAGGCCTAAGCCTGCTCCTTAAGGTTATGTCGGTATATCACTGAAACTGTTATACGGTTCTTCTCTTTTTAAGTAGAAGCAGTCCGCCTAGTGCCATCAGTATACCTAATCCGTAGAATATTGTGCTGTCTGCCGAACCTGTGCTTGGCAGCTGAGGTTTAGGCTGTGGCTTAGGTGTTGGTGGTAATGGCTTAGGTTCAACTTCTTCGATTTCCAGAATGTTCACTACGGTCAGTTCCAGGACTTCTCCGTCTTCATCAAGAACCACTGTCTTAGGTTCGGGATCCATTATGTAGTCTGCTGGTGCACTGATTTCAGTTACGATGTAAGTGCCCAGAGGTAATACTGTTTCAAGGATTCCGTCTTCGTCTGTTGTTCCTCTGAATACGATGTTTCCTTCTTCATCTTCCACTTCAAAGACTACGTCTTCTACAGGGAAGTCAAAGTCGTCAACCTTGATGATTCTAAGTGCAGCTCTTAGCTGTCTGTTCAGGATGTCATAGCCTTCCACAACCGCTTCGTATCCTTCAACAGGATCTTCAGTTACGGTGTAGATGTAGGCGATTCCCTCTTCGTCGAACTCTGTGAGTTCTGTGAAGCTGTAGGTCCACTCTTCGTCATCTTCTGGTGATAGGGTCACTTCGTCGATTTCTTCGCCGTTCTGGAGAAGATTGATGACGATGCTCTCTGGTCTTCCGAAAAGGTCGTCCCAGGTCTTTTCACCGTTTACGATTACTTTGCCTGTTCTTACGTTCTGGATGTCATATCCTGCGTAGAAGGTGTTGTAGCCCTCTACCGGAAGTTCTTCCACTTCGTAGGTGTAGGCAATTCCGTCTTCGTCAAATTCAGGAAGTTCTGTGAAGCTGTAGCTCCACTCGTCTTCAGCTGTGACGTCAGTTCTGTCTAGTTCTTCTCCGTTTCTGTTCAGAATGACGGTGATGGATTCTGGTCTGTCTTCTTCGCCTTCGTCGAACCAGGTCTTTTCACCTTCGACGTCTACGATTCCGACTCTTGTGTTTGTGACTGTGATGCTGCCGTCTTCATTGTAGACTACTTCACTGTCGTATCCTTCTACAGATACTTCTTCCAGGTAGTATTCGATCGGCATGCCATAGCCATCAAACTCTGGCAGGTTTTCGAATGTGAATGACCAGTCGTTCTCTTCTGAAAGTACTGCCATGCCTACATGAGTATGGTCGATCATCTCTTCAAGTGTCATTTCTGACTGTAATCTGTCCATTTCGCGTATCTTCTTATAGAGATGTACGGTGATTTCTTCTGCATCTCTGACTCCGTTGTCCTTCCAGATCTTTTCAACTGGAATGTCGATTTCGCCGACTCTTACATTGTGGATGTCATATCCGTCAATCCTTGTTTCGTATCCGTCAACGTAAGCTTCGTCTATGGTGTATTCGAATGCGATACCCTTTTCGTCGAATTCGTCCAGCTCTTCAAATCTGAAGCTCCATTCGTTTTCTTCGCCGATTTCGACTCTGTCGATCTCTTCACCGTTCTGAAGTAAGATGACTGTGATGGTTTCCGGTCTTTGGCTTGTGCCTTCTTCATCCATCCAGTGTTTCATTCCTTCTACGCTTGTGATGCCTGTTCTGAGATTTGTGATGGTATAGCTTCCGTCTTCGTTCTCTTCAACTTCTGAAGCATAGCCGGGGACTTCAACTTCTTCCACGAAGTAGCTGATCGGTCTTCCGTTTTCATCAAACTCTGGCAGATCCTTGAAGGTATCCATCCAGTCGTTTCCTTCATTCAGTTTCAGTGTCGCGACTTCCACTATGGCTATGGCCTGTGGTGAAACTTCATTGTCAATTTCCACCGGCGGCATGCTGACGACTTCTTTCAGAAGTCTTACTGTGATTTCTTCGATGTCTCTTTCGCCGTTATCGAGCCACTTCTTTTCAACCGGGATATCAATCTCGCCGACTCTTGTGTTGGTGATCTTGAATCCGTCTACGCTGCTCATATAGCCTTCAACGTCCAGTTCTTTCACGGTGTATACTATGGTTTTTCCTTCGCTGTCATAGACCGGTTTGTCTTTGAAGGTATAGGTCCATGACATTTCTTTTGTGATTTCAGCTGTGTCGTTTGCTTTTCCGTTTGCAAGAAGTGTTACCGTGATCTTCATCGGTCTTGCGGATGGATCACCATTGTCTTTCCAGATTTTCTCTACTGGAATATCCTTATCGGCTGTAACGGTATTTGTGATGTTATATCCGTCCACTTTGCCGTTGTATCCAGGAACATCTTCTTCAGTGATGGTGTAAGTAATAACTTTACCGTTTTCATCATATTTGTCCAGTCCGGTGAAGGTATACTTCCACTGCATTTCACTTGTCAGTTCCATTTCAGCAGCTTCTACGCCGTTGGCAAGAAGATTGACTGTGATACTTTCCGGTCTTCCTTCAGGGTCTTCATCTTTCCAGAACTTCTGTACCGGGATGTCCACTTCGCCCACTCTGAGGTTTGTGATCTTGAGTCCGTCAACCGAACTCTCATATCCTGGCACCGGATCTTCGGAGATGGTGTAGACAATCAGATTACCCTGATCATCATACTTAGGTAGGTCTTTGAAGGTGTACTTCCAGTCTGTATCTTTTGTGACCGCCATATCCTTAACTTCTATACCGTTGGCTAGAAGATTAACAGTGATGGACACTGGTCTTGTGTTTACTTCATTGTCGTCTTTCCAGATCTTTTCTACGGATACTTCTGTTTTTCCGACTCTAAGGTTTATGACCTTGAATCCGTCAATTGTGCTCTTGTATCCTTCTACCGCTTTTTCCTTGATGGTATAGGTGATGGCCTTGCCATCTACTGTAGTTTCTCCTGCGAACAGATAGATTATGATGGACTCAGGTCTTCCTGATGTGTCTCCATCATCCAGCCAGCTCTTTTCAACCGTGATGTCCTTGACTCCAACTCTTGTGTTGGTGATCTTGAATCCGTCTACTACTGACTTGTATCCCTGTACAGCTTCTTCTTTGATGGTGTAGGTGATGAGCTCGCCTTCACTGTCGAACTTGTCGACATCTGTGAAGCTTCCCTTCCAGTCCATTGCTGCAGTCAGATCAAGACTCTTGACTTTAGTCTCGCCTTTCATGAGGTTGATGACAACCTTTAAAGGTCGTCCTTCCGGTCCGTCGTCTTTCCACAGCTTCTCAACGGGTATGCTCATTTTCTCTGATCTTGTGTTTGTGATGGTGAATCCATCAACACTTGGCGTATAACCAGTTACCTCATCTTCTGTGATGGTGTACTTGATGAGCCTTCCGTCTGTGTCGTACTTTTCAAGATCTGTAAATGTGGCTTTCCATCCGCCTGCTTCATTCAGCTCTACTTCATCTATTTCCTTGCCGTCTACAAGAAGGTTGAAGGTAACTGATGGAGGTCTTGCCGGTCCGCCTTTGTCTTTCCAGAGCTTGGTGACATCAATACTTGTCTTTTCTGTTCTGACGTTCGTTACGCTGAAACCGTCTATACTTGTTGTATAGCCGGGTACTGGATCTTCCTTGACGCTGTACTCGATGAGTGTGCCGTCTGAAGTCGTTTGAGGAAGATCTTCAAAGGTTAATGCCCAGCCTAGTGCGCTGGTTGTTGAACCGGATCTTACAGGTTCTGCTCCACCGTCAGCATAAAGCTTATAGGTGATGGAATCTGGTCTGTCTTCTGAAGTTTCGTCTTTCCAGATTTTAGTAATCTTAATATCAGTCAGTGGTGGGGTGTATGTATTTTTCACGCCTATGGTGTAGACATAAACTCCGCTTACGAAATCTTTGGTGATCTCTGCGTAATCTGCTGTGTATCCTGCACCAAGATCAACTTCCAGTGCATAATATCTGTAGATTCTGCCGAGATTGTCGGTGTATTTCAAATCGTTAAATGTTTTGCTTGGGTTCTCAGGTGAGAGTGTAAACTCATCTCCGACCTTTGCGTCTCCTGTTCCGTTGAGATACTCTCTGTAGAGCTGCATCGTGACAGGATCTTTCGGTCCTCCGTCCCAGGTCTTTGTGACGACTGCTTTGGCTTTTGGAATCTTAATGACCAGTGAACCATAGATCCAATGGCCCTGCCCCTGTTCGGAGATGACTTCGATACCGTAGATGCCTGACTCGTTCAGTCCGATCTGGCTGAGAATTGAAGACAGGCTGAACTTGAATACAGTGAGATGTGCATCTTTTGTGTTACCCTGTGATTCGTCATGTTTGTAGGTTTTGCCGTCGACAGTAATGGATTCTCCAGGAGGATATCGGTCAAATGTTGTGGATGTAACAATAATGCGCAAAATAAAGAAGCGGG
>DAMDIS010000025.1:8874-9911 GCA_032100885.1 Proteiniclasticum sp. | reverse complement strand
TGGACATCCGCAGATCTTAATCCTACGTATGTCCCGCTTCTTGTTCTATGTTTTTCAGTTTCTGTTTTAGAATTTCTGTTGTGCGGCGACTCAAATCTTAACGTTTTTTATGCATGGCTGTTTTGAGTAAAGAGCTTACTGTCCTTAGCTGATCTCCTCTGTGACAAGTGGTATCTTATTGCTGTCTATCCTAAGCAGCATCTCCACCTCTTCAGCAGGCATGGGCTTATGGTAGTAGTACCCCTGAATCTCGTCGCAGCCTTTGCTCCTCACATAATCCGCCTGCTCCTTTGTCTCCACGCCTTCGACTGTAATGCTTAGTCCCAGGGATTTACTGAGGTTATGGATGCCGTCATAAAGATTCTTCCCTCCCTGATCAAGGTTCAGGATAAACTGCCTGTCGATCTTGATTTTATCTATGGGCAGCATATGAAGCCTGCTTAAGGAAGAGTAAGCGGTTCCGAAGTCATCCAGTGAAATGATGATGCCCGTTTTTCTCAGCTGCCTAAGGTTTCTCTGTATGGAATCCATGGAAAGATACATGGTATTCTCTGTCACTTCCACTTCTATGTATTTCGGATCCCATCTCCGTTTTCTGAAGACCGACACGAGATCCAGATCGAAATCATTGTCCATCAGGCTGATGGGCGTGATGTTGATGGACATATTGATCTTTTCATAGCCCATATCCTGCCATTTAAGGTTCTGGTTGCAGGCTTCCACGAAAACCCAGTCATCGATCTGAGGCAGAATGCCGATGCGTTCTGCAAGGGGAAGAAATACTCCAGGCGGAATCATGCCTTTTTCCGGATGTTTCCACCTGATGAGCGCTTCCACACCACAGATTTCCTCTGTACAGCCTTTGACTTTGGGCTGGTAATGGAGCACAAATTCGTTCTTCACCATGGCTTTGTACAGGTCGATTTCCAGCTGCTTCTCCATGATGAATTTTGACTTGATCTCTTCTGTGCAGATGGTGTATCTGTTTTTGCCTGAAGACTTTGAGATGTACATGGCAAGATCTGCATATCTGATGA
>DAMDIS010000025.1:6131-8864 GCA_032100885.1 Proteiniclasticum sp. | reverse complement strand
TTCCGAGTTGTCTCCGTCCTGGGGAAAGATCGATATGCCAAGACTTGCGCCTGTTGCCGCCTCACGGTCCTCTACTGCAAGAGGGGTTGTGACTTCACTGAGTATCTCTTCGGCAAACGCAGTGATTTCCGAGAGGCTCTTCACATGCGGGAGGACGATGAGAAATTCGTCTCCCCCGAACCTTGACATGCAGTTCTCTTTTTTCAGTTTCGGCTCTATCCTTCTGGCAAGCTCTTCAAGGAACCTGTCTCCCACGCTGTGCCCCATCAGGTCATTGATGTTCTTGAAATCGTCAAGATCAAGGAAGATCATGGCAAACATTTCGTCTTCCCTGGTATCCTCGATCAGTCTGTTGACGATTTTATCAAAAAGCACCCGGTTCGGAAGACCGGTAAGGGCATCACAGTAAGCCATTCTGAAGAGCTGATCTTATAGAGCATGCTGGAGAGGCTGTTGGATATCAGCTTGAAGGTGTAGTAGAATCCTTCATCCCAGAAATTGGCTCTGGTCGATCCCATGCACATGACCCCAAGAATCCGTCCCGACTCCTCCAGCGGCGTGATCATGACGGTCACTCCGTTTTCGTACATCTCGGTTTTAAAAATATCTAGCTCCCTGATGAATTCACCTTCAGTAAGACTGCCTCCCGCCAGATGCTTCATGAGCTGATCGATATTCTTCGAGAAGAACCAGTTGTTTTTGATCCCGACCAGGTCGTATCTTCCATATCCTTCGATCTTCTTGATCTTCTTATCCTTGCTCGAGAAGATGTGGATGCTTCCGTAGTCCCCATCCATGTATTTTACGCTTTTTTCCAGAAACACATCCAGATTGCTACGGAGGTTCTTGTTCCTTGCCATGGAGAGGATCATGGCCATTTCAGAGATGAACCGCTCATGATCGATCTGTCTTTCAAACTGTTCCAGTCTGTTTTTATAGATTCTGTTGATGAGATAGGCAAGTGCGATAACGATGAGGAAAATCAGACTGCGCGCGAAATGCTCCACACCCGTAAAACGGGTAATCATAACCGGTCTTAATATCCACAGACTGAAAAGGGTCCCCATGGTGATGACTGCGGTACTTGTGAGAAGCTTTGTGTTGTTGAATGCCACTGCCACGAGGATGAAAATCACCGGAATCGCCCAGGCGAATGCAGGGGAAGATTTGATCTGAAAGATCGTGATAAAAGGAATCGTTACGGACATGATGGAAAAGATGATGTTGTCACGAAGTTTTACGTTCTTCCTTGTCTTATGAAGAATGAAAATGATATACCCTGTTGAGAACATGGTCAGTGAGAGTATGGTCGATCTGAGCACATTCACATTATTGATCAGGACTTCAATACCGAACGAGAGAAAGGCACCCAGAAGGTATGCCTGCGATACATAGAAAAAGATGTTCTCATGGGTCTTCGCACTGAGATACGCACCTCTTTTAGGCAGAGATACCGTCTCATTTCTCAGTTTTCTGCCTCTTGCAAAGAGAATGAAGTATACAGATAAAATGAGCACTGCCTGCTGATTGGATCCAATCCAGAGATGATTGACGCCCAGTATTCTTGTGATGCCGACGATCTGAAACATCCCGACAATGAAGCTGATCATCATGCCTGCAAGTATGATCTTTGCTTCTCTTCTGTATGTCTTGTCCCTGCTTTTTTTCAGACTTCTGTATAAAAGAAAAATACCCGTACCCATGAATACGATGAAATAAACGCTCATCCAGCTGTCCACAACGATATCAGGACGAGGAGCAAGCCACTCTCTACTGCCACGGCTGACGGTCTCTACGATCCTTCCGCTTTCTGCACTGAGATAGAAGAGCATACCTGTTACAGGTGCAGGGAAATATATCGCAGCAAGATGGGTCTTTTTCAGGACCAGATCTTTATCGGTGAAGAGGATCAGAAAATGCAGGAGCACACTGTAGAACGTTCCCCATCCAAGTACACTGAGGAGAAATGTGTTGTGGGCTCCTTCCATCGTCTGTGCATGGTTCATGAGCGAGAAACTGAATGCCCAGATACTCATGGAGAGACACAGATAGAAGAAACTGCGGTTGACTCTGTCCCTGGGATTAAGATAATAAGCGTGCATTCCCGCATAGAAGTAGATGACCAGAGTCACATAGAATATCATCGATAATATTACTGATTCCATATATATACCTTCTTCTTTCATTTCAATAAATCATCTGGAATAAAAATTAAATGCTGATTCTATGCTGCTGATTATATTCCACTTATTACTCTTATCGACTGTTTCACAGAATTTTATAGTCCTCTTCTCTCATGATCTATGGAGAACAATGTGCTGAAAGGTTTTTGCGCATCTCCCTTTTCCCAAGAATTTCATGATTTCATCTCACAGCTCAGCCGGTAATTTCGGATGACATGATCCTTACCCCATGAAGAACTTGAAATGTTCTATGAACTTTGATAATAAACGGTATATTAGTGGCTCACCTGTAAGCATGGAGCTGTCCTTTGAACTATAATAGGATGTATATTAAAGATTATTGCCTACGGCAATATTTCAAGGAGGTTTTTTGATGAAAGCAGTTGTTGTCGGAGATTTCGACAAGAGAGAAATCCTGATAGAAGATATGAATATACCCGTTCCAAGGGACAATGAGGTTCTTGTCCGTGTTCATGCTGCAGGGCTTAACCCCGTGGACTATAAGGTTGCCGCTTCTGGACATCCAAGCTGGACCTATCCGTTCGTACTT
>DAMDIS010000025.1:242-6121 GCA_032100885.1 Proteiniclasticum sp. | reverse complement strand
GGGAACCGTCGTCGAGACCGGAAAGTCTGTTACCCACCTGTCTCCTGGAGACAGAGTGTTCTATCATGGCGATCTGTCAAAGCCCGGAGGCTTTGCGGAATATGCGGTGACAACCGCTCACACGGTGTCGAAGATTCCGGGAGGCGTCAGCTTCAGTGAAGCGGCTGCTCTACCCTGTGCAGGGCTTACCGCCTATCAGGCACTGTACCGCAAAATCGACATGAGCGGTATGGAGTCCATACTGATCCACGGCGGGGCCGGAGGCGTGGGCGGGTTTGCCATACAGCTGGCCAAGCGTGCAGGGCTTAAGGTCATTACCACCTGTTCTCCGGAGAACAATGACTGGGTCACAAAGCTCGGAGCAGATTATGCCATAGACTATAAAAATGAGGATGTTACCTTAAGAGTGATAGAGCTTACAGACGGCAAAGGTGTAAATGCCATACTGAACACCATTGGTGCAAAGAGCGCTCAGGAGGATGTTCTGAGACTGTCCTATAACGGTCATCTCATCTGCATTGCGGATCTTCCTGATCTTACCAAGGTCAATTTCTGGAGCAAAGCCATGTCTGTTCATACCATCGCTCTTGGAGGCGCTCACGGATCGGGAAACTACGCTCAGCAGAGAGACCTTGCCAATATGGCAACAGAGCTCATCATTCTTGTATCCATCGGGGGAATTCTCCCCATGATCGAAAGCAGAATCACTCTTGAAGAGATTCCGGAAGCATTCAAGCGTCTCTCAACAAGACACGTAAGAGGAAAGATTGTCGCGGAAATCATTCCTGATGAGAAAGAACCGCTCAGCAGGTTCTGAAGCTTTGTAACTGTTAGTATCGCTGATCCAAGCAGAATGAACCCATATCCTGGGCTTAGGATATGGGTTCATTCATTATTTCATGCAAGTTGCATGTATTCTCTGTTTTCTGTCAGATCATTTCTTTTCAGAAGCAGTTCCGATCATCCTTTTGGGGGATGAGGATCATTACCATAGGAGTTTCGCTCACCGATTGTACCATCCATCTTATGAATGATCAGTTCAGTATTCTGGTTTATCGCTATCTCTCTTGCAATCTTTACAGCCTCTTCCTTAGTCTCAGTATGGTGGCTCGCTCTTTTTGCATCTTCTCTCTTGACATCCCATCCGCCATTAGGATTCGGCAGTACGTGATGCGCCTTTGTCATAACGACACCTCCTCAAATCTATTATTTGTTCATCATAAATGAAACATATGAGGATTCTTTAGATATTCGGTGAAAATCATATAAACAATGAGCCTCTTGAACCATTCAGGTGGCTACTTTAAATCTTCGCTTTACAGCAGCGGAGTATCGAGGTCTTTTACGCTTTCAAGGCTCTGCTCAAGCATCAGATATAGATCCATCATATGATTATTGTGGAAGAAATGAACCCCTTCCATACCGAACTCAAGCGCTGTGGTGACATTTGCCAGAGTGTCGTCGATGAATACGCATTCTTTGGGATCCAGCTGATATTTCTCAAGAAGAATCTCATAGATCTTTCTCTGTGGTTTCATCTCCTGATGTGCGTAGGACACAATCTTCCCGTCAAAGAGATCAAAGAAGGGATAGTACTTGATGGTATTCTCAAAGCCTCTCTCCGGGTAGTTTGAGAGTGCGTAGAGATTAAATCCCATCTCCTTGAATTTTCTCAGGAAATAGACGGATACCGGCATTTCGCTGATGAGAAAATTCTCCCAGTGATAGATGATTCTCTCCACTTCATCTTTATGCTCCGGGATTCTTGCGATGATTCTTGAGGCCGCTTCAACTTCACTCATCTTTCCATGATCGAGGAGTTTCCACTCCTCGCTGCTGAACACTTCCTTATACAGTATCTTCATCATTTCGGGATCCTGTCCGTAGCTGTTGACCAGCCACTCCGTGGGGTCAAAACGGATAAGGACATTTCCTATGTCGAATATGATGTTTCTGATTTTATTCATTTTCATTCCTCCTGATTTTATCTGTCATGATCTTTTCACTTTATCTTTCTTCATCAAAGGCTAGTTGATGTATCCCTCTCTTTTCTCATGAATACAGTCATCCTTTGTTCTGTAGTAGAACCCTTCTTCTTCAGACCATTCGCAGTATACAACATCTTTAACATCGCTGACGCCTAAAGCGCTCATCTCACTCATGAGCCATTCTTCCGATTTGCCGATGTACTTCAGCACTTCCCTCTGAACTTCTCCTTCATCTATGAGAAGTACATTGTAGTAGTCTTCCTCTGATGAATCTTTTCCGCTTCTATACTTTGCGTACCTGATCACCGAAAATCTTCCGTCCGGCTCAAGAAAAAGATCCTTCACTTCTCTAAGGGAAAAAATGTCTTTCTGTCTCAATATGCTTCGAAGTTCTTCCATCTCGATATTGCTTCGGTCAAACAGTCTCATGTTCAGTTTCCCGTTTTCGATGATATGATCTGGGGTTCCTCTGAATACTGACCTGAAAAGATTGAATTTCTTGGCCAGAAGATCCATGGTGTAGATGCTGAGGCTCCAGACCACAGCCGTGAAAATGAACGGCAGAATGCCGATTTCATCGTCATAGAATATGCTGTCGAGGATCCCTCCAAAGACAATGACATGAACAAGGTCAAAGGGCGAGAGCTGAGCCAGATTCTTCTTCCCGAGCATCCTGAATGTCAGGGTCAGGGTGACAAGTCCAACAACAAGTTTTAATGCCTGAAGGCCATAATCCATAACAATCTCCTGTCCTCTCTAAATTATCATTAAGATTCCATGCGTAAGAATGATACTGCGATCGGCAGATGTTTTTGCAATCTGTCCGTTGCATCAATGCCTCTATGCTTCAAGTTCTCTCATATATACACTCGGACTTTTTCCTGTCACTTTCTTGAAGATGTTGCTGAAGTAGTGGGCATCGTTGTAGCCCACAAGGTATGCCAGCTCATAGATTTTCGGATGATCCTTCTCCATGATGTGGATGGCTTTTTTCATCCTGATGTGGGTAAGATAGTCCACAAAGGTATACCCGGTTTCTCTTTTGAAGAGCTTGGCCAGGTAGCTTTCGCTGATGCCAAGTTCCTCGGATATCTTGAGGCACGTCATGTCCTTCATGTACCCGTCTTCCATGCATCTGATGCAGTGCATGACATAACGGTTGGCTTCTTTTCTGTCTTTTCCCGGATACTCCTGGAAGAAGTCCAGAACCAGATCATTTGACTCACTCTCGCTTTCATGGATCTCGCTGGTCACTTTTTCAAGAACCTTCTCCAGTTCCTCATCCTTGAAGGGCTTAAGGAGATAGTCCGTGACGCCTAAGCGCAGAGCGCTTCTTGCATACTCGAAATCCGAATAGCCGGAGATGATGATGAAGTGCATATTATGGTCCTGCCCAAGGGATTCGATCATCTCAATTCCTGTCATTCCCCTCATTCTGATGTCCGTCAGGACAATCTGAGGCTTCTTCTCTTCGATGAGCTTCAGGGCATCCTGGGCGTTTGCCGCCTCTCCCACCACCTGGCAGCCGAAGGCCTGCCAGTCTGTGGTCATGATGATCCCGCGTCTTATCATTTTCTCGTCTTCTACAACAACTACTCTGATCATATGCTGCCTCCTTCTGGGATTGCGATTCTGATGGTCGTTCCCTTCTTCAGTTCAGTGAATATCTTTACGCCGAAGCCCTTTCCGTAGATGAGCTCTATTCTCTTATGGACATTGATGAGTCCGATTCCGCTGTCAGGGTGCTCTTCAAGAAGCTTCACCGCAACCGTCTCCTCCATGCCGACACCGTCGTCTTTGACTTCGAAGATCATCTTATTGTCTTTTTTGTAGCCAAGCACCTCAAGATGCCCCTTGCCTTCAAGTCCATGAAGGATGGCATTTTCCACCAGAGGTTGCAGGATAAGCTTCGGGATTTTCAGATCCATAAGATCCTCATCCACTCTGATTTCATAGGAGAGATCATCGTCATAGCGCGCCTTCTGTATGGAGAGGTAGCTCTCCAGCCATGACAGGCTGTGGCTAACGGTCTGGAACTCCTCCGCATCCTCCATGGAGATCCGAAGAAGAATGGCAAGGTTTGTGATGAGGCTGATGACTTCATCCGTTCTCTGCATCTTGGCCATCCACTTGACGGTGTCCAAAGTATTATAGAGAAAGTGCGGGTTGATCTGGGACTGAAGCATCTTCATTTCCGATTTCTTCAGTCTGTCTTTACTCTCTATGATGTTTCTGATGAGAAGATCAAGACGCTTGGCCATCTTGTTGTATCTCTGCATGAGCTCTCCGATCTCATCGGTTCTCTCAACAGGGAACCTTTCACTGAAGTCGCCTTTTTCCACCTTCTTCATGTAGTAGACCAGATCCTTCACCGCGCCCGATACAGACTTTGATACCTTATAGGCAACAAGCAGTGCAATGGCGAGGGTCAGAAGTCCGATGTTGAAGAGGATTCTGAGAAGATAGGTGGCATTGCTTTTGACGTCCTTTAAGGACGAGTAGGAAACAATTCTGAAGGGATAATTCCTACTGGCTCTGTAGGATGCATGGAAGGAGTCCTCATCGATGGCTGTAGTATAGCTTCCGCTCAGCGCAGCTGAGTCGTATCCGGCATCCACCTTAAAGGGTCTTGCTTCGTTTTCCCTCTGGTTCTTGCTGTAGAGCACATTACCGATGTCATTGACGATGAGCACTTCCCAGATATTCCCCTGGTTCTTGCCATGGATGATGCCTGAGAGTTCTTCTCTCTGAATATCCACAAGGATGAAGCCTTTAAGCTCATCATCTTCTTCTATGGCCTGGGCTGCAGTGAGAGCCTTGTCGTTAATGATTCTCTCGGAATAGCCTGCCGGGTGAAAAACAATGGCACTGTCTGATATGGAGGCTTTTCGGAGCACGCCCCAGCTTAAATAGTCTTTCGTGTTATAGTGCCTTGGCACCACATCCGACTGAAACAGGGTCTTTCCGTCCATGCCCAGAAGATAGAGAGACATGGTGGTCGTTCTTCCTGAAAAGAGGTAGTACATCTTTTCATAGATGGCTCTTGTCTCCTCTTCAGTGACCATCTGATCGTCCATGATCTTCAGCACCAGCGGGTCCTTTGAAAGAAGCGATACTGCCTGCTCGTAAAATCCATAGAGTGAATCCACATCCGACGAGACTTCCTGCAGATATCTGTCCGCTTCTTCCTCTATATTGCTCCTGAAAATTCTCTCCGAAAAACCGTACAGGAGAACTGTGATCAGAAGAAGTGGAATCATGGCCACCAAAAAGTACGTGACAAAAAGCTTGGCAAAAAATGAGCTTTTAAATTTCTTCAATGGCTTCCCCCCTCTGCATATCGATATGATTCTTCAGTATCTGCACACATCATTTTTGCTGTGCTCAGTTCATTCCCGGAGTTCTTTTTGTGGATTTAAATTTCCTTATACCCTAAATCTGATACTCTTTCTTTTTCCTTCTCTCTATTATAGTACATTTTCGGAAATATTGAATTTTGAAAATCCTTAATACCGATTTTGTCATCATTCACCGAAGAGCGATTCCGAATAGTGACCCTGATCGACCATTTTTCTGACTTCACTGGCTACTTCCTCTTTGTCTTCTGCATAGGTCATGCCCATCCACTGGTCATGTGCTCTGATGATCTTGAGCTCTTTACCGCTTCGCTTTCTCAGCTCATCCATGGCTTCAGGCAGATAGAACTCGTCTTTCAGAAGATTTCTGCCTTCTCCTCCCAGAAACTCAGTGAATACATCCTCAAGACCATTCAGCATATCCTTCTCCACGCCCCAGATGTTCATGGAGACTAACGTGTCTTCCTCTAGCTCTTCCTTCTCTTCACCGTTCAAGGTGAAGATCTTGTCCTCTTCTTTCCAGATTTTCTCCTTT
>DAMDIS010000025.1:0-232 GCA_032100885.1 Proteiniclasticum sp. | reverse complement strand
TAGGGTCCACGTCCAGAACTCCTCTGGATACCGCTCCATTGCCTGAGAGCGTCCTGCCCACAGGATAACCCGGTATGACCATAGCTTCTCCGCTCTTCAGCTCATCAAATAGATCCTTAAGGACGCCTCTTCCATATAAATCATCCGCATTAAGGATGACAAATGGTCCTTCAATCCTGTCCTTCACGCAGTAGAGAGCATGTCCTGTTCCGAGGGGCTTTTCCCTGCCTTC
>DAMDIS010000024.1:20936-23558 GCA_032100885.1 Proteiniclasticum sp. | reverse complement strand
TAAATGGATTTTTAAAATTAATATTATAATGATAATAATTATCAAGTAAACAGCTTGTATGAAAATTAATATGTTAATTATTTAACTGTATTTTCATGATTAGAATAATTATTGGGGGTATTTTATAAATAGAAATATAATAATATTTAATAAATCATTGAAACTGTTGACCTGAATACCTCCAGACTGTATATTCATAAAGAAGTTAGATATTTATCAAACTTTTGAATTATTGTTAAAAAATATTTATGTAAAAGGGGATCAAACATGAGTGAAGGGAACAACAACACAAAAGTTTATTCAAGAAGAGACATGCTTAAGACAGCAGGAAAGGCAGCTGTTGGGGTAGCGGCTGTAGCAGTCATTCCATCTTTCCTTACTGGATGCGACAGGAAGGTTGAGCTTCCGTCAAAGGAAGTACTGGCATACGAATATATGCCTGCAAGCACCGATGCACCAGCCTATCCATATCCTTATCAGAAACTTGATATAGGCACATCCATGGAGAGAGGATACGCTGGATATTACAACAAGGGAGGCTGCTGCAGAGGTGTTATAGATGCCGTTGCAGGACAGCTTGGAGACAAAGCGGGATATCCATGGAATCAGATTCCTGTTGACGCATTTGCAAATGGAGCAACTGGATTCGGTGTCGGTTCCTTATGCGGAGCCATAGCAGGAGCTGCCACATGTATCGGTCTTGCCATACCACCAGAAGATGCAGCTGCAGTAACTGCGGAGCTTTTCAAGTGGTACACAAGCACAGAGCTTCCAACATACCAGCCAGATGTAGAAGTAGACGCATTGGTTTCACCAAGCGTAAACTGTCTGGATTCAGTAGGACAGTTTATGGAAGTGTCAGGATATGGCATGAAGGATCCTGAAAGAAAAGCTAGATGTGCAGGGCTAACAGCTGATGCTGCCGGAAAAGTCGTAGAACTCATCAACGCATACTACAATCTGTAATCACTATCGGGGAAACACAATTTAAGAAGAAAAAAGGAGAAATTGATATGGGAAGATTAGGAATGTCAGAACTTGTACTTATCCTTGCAATCGCACTGGTGATCTTCGGACCATCCAAGCTGCCATCCATTGGAAAATCCATCGGACTTGCAATTGGTGAGTTCAAGTCTCATGCGAACAAGCTGACTGAGGATGTCATGAACAGCACAGAAGATGAGAAGAAAGATGAAAAGAAAAACTAAGAAGAACGGTGAAGACAAGCTCACTTTAGTTGAGCATCTTACTGAACTGAGAAACAGAATCATATATATGGCTGTGGCACTTGTTGCAGCCATTCTTCTATGTTACAGCTTTTCGGAGACCCTGGTTAAGGACATGATCGGTATCGTTCCTGATGTCAGTTTTGTATTTATTTCGCCAGCGGAACTTCTCCTGTCATACATCAAGATTGCTGTAATTATGGGGCTCGTATTATCTTCGCCTTTTCTCATCACTCAGATCTGGCTCTATGTCAGTCCGGGTCTTGAAAAAAAAGAGAGAATAACCATAGTAATGTCACTGATTTTCGGCGGGGTGTTCTTTATCATCGGTGCGGTCTTTTCTTATATAGTGGTATTGCCTTTAATGATCAATTTTTTCATGGGTTTCCAGATGGAAGGGATTGAAGAAATGATCAGCTTCAGCAGTTATCTGTCCTTGGTTGTGAACACGGTATTGTCCTTTGGAATCATTTTTGAGCTCCCAAGTATAATGGTGATTCTGACAAGGCTTGGGATCATGAGGGTAAAGTTTATGAAAACCAATCGAAAGTATATCATCCTTCTGATCTTCATACTGGCTGCAGTACTCACACCACCTGATATTATTTCTCAGACACTACTGGCTCTTCCCATGATTCTGCTTTTTGAACTGGGTATCCTTTTATCCATGATTGTTGAGCGTAAGAGAATGAAGGAAGTTCTGGAATAATCATAATAGAGTAAAATGGAACTTGGCAGTTGTGTGATCTGCTGGGTTCTGTTTTTTTGCTGTCTCTTTATTTTTACTGAAATGAAACGTCGGCCAATAAGCGGAGTTGATTAGACTGATAAATGGTCTATAATTAAAATGGAATAATAAGAAAGGAGTGATGATCATGAATAAAACCGAAGAATTCGAACTGCTGCTTGAAAAACTTGAGAACAGAGAGTTTTCCTCTTTCAGAGTACTCATTCAGGAGCAGAATTCAGTGGATATTGCGGAATTCATAGAGTCTCTTCCCAAGGAACAGATTGTCATGGCCATGAGGCTTCTCCCTAAAGATATGTCAGTGGAAGTTTTTTCTGAATTTGAAACCGATATGCAGGAAGAGCTGATTTTACAGATTACGGAGAAGGAAATCGATCATATTTTAACTGAGATGTATGTTGATGACCTGGTAGATATGCTTGAAGAGCTTCCGGCCAGTATGGTCGTTGATGTACTTGATCGAGCAGATCCTTCCTACAGAGAAATGATCAACCGCTTTCTCCATTACAAAGAAGGTACCTCCGGCAGCATTATGACCGTAGAGTACACCAGCCTCAAAAAAAATATGACGGTTTATGAAGCTATAGCTCATTTAAGAAGCAAGGGGCATGATAGTGAAACACTGTACAGCTGTTACGTCATTGATCC
>DAMDIS010000024.1:17651-20926 GCA_032100885.1 Proteiniclasticum sp. | reverse complement strand
TGACGCTCAGGACACTTCTTCTTTCAGAAGATGAAACAAGTATTTCAGATCTTATGGATACTCATATCGTCAGTGTCTCCACGGATGAAGATGTTGAGGCTGTTGCGGATCTCTTCGGGAAATATGATTTCATGACCATACCCGTAGTTGATTCAGAAAAAAGGCTATTAGGCATCATAACAGTCGATGACATCATCGATGTCATCCTTGAAGAAGATACAGAAGACTTCGAAAGAATGGCAGGTACGAAACCCTCGGATAAACCTTACCTGAAAACATCAGTATGGGAGCTTGCCAAAAACAGGATGGGATGGCTGACTGTTCTCATGCTGTCTGGAATTCTTACAGGTTATGTGCTGACGGTCTTTGAAGATGCCTTTTTGGTCATTCCCGTGCTGGTAACTTTTATCCCCATGCTTACGGATACTGGAGGTAACTCGGGGTCACAGAGCAGTACTCTTGTCATCAGAGGTATGGTGCTCAATGAGATCCGCACAGCAGATCTGCCGAAAGTGATATTCAAGGAATTCAAAGTGTCACTTATGGCAGGTTCGTTCCTTGCGCTGATCACCTACCTGAGGCTGATCTTTACCTATCCCGAGAAACCGCTCATCGTGCTTGTGGTGTCACTTGCCATCTTTGCCACAGTAATGGTTGCAAAGATCATCGGCGCGCTTCTTCCCTTTTTCGCAAAACTGATCAAAGCGGATCCAGCGATCATGGCTGCTCCGATGATCACAACCATTGTGGATGCCACCTCACTTCTCATATACTTCTATCTGGCACAGCTGATTCTTAAGATATAACCGTCTTCTGATCCATTATATAAGAAGAACCTTCAGATGACTGATTGATGGTCAGACTGAAGGTTTTTTTTGTTCCATCAAAGTGGAATCTGGAAGCTCTTTATATTTCATAAAATTTCTCATGGTTGAATGCTGATCATCTATCTTCTTCTGGAATTTACTCAAGAATGCAAGGGCTGTCTTCATTTCAATTCACGACGAATTAACATAAATGTTGTATCATGAAGAAGAAACAAGAAAAAAAGAAATGGGGGTCAGTTTATGAGATTACTCGTTATTGGAGCGGTGGCAGCCGGAACATCAGCTGCAGCTAAAGCAAGAAGGAATGATGAAGATGCTGAAATCGTGATTTATGAGAGGGATACGCATATCTCCTATTCAGGCTGCGGCATGCCTTACTACATTGGTGGAGTCGTTGAAAATGCTGAAGAGCTTACACCACGAAATCCCGAATTCTTCAGGAACAAGTATAATGTGGACATCAGAACTGAGCACGAGGTGCTTAGGATCGACAAAGACAAAAAAGAGCTGGAGGTCAATAACCTTGTGATCGGTGAGGTATTCACCGATCATTACGATAAGCTCATTATGGCCACAGGGGCAAGCTCAGTCATTCCGCCCATTAAAGGGAATAACCTCAGCCACGTATTCAGCCTAAGAAATATCAATGACATGTACAGGATCAAACACCATATGATCAACCAGTCACCCAGGAAGGCGGTCATAATCGGTTCTGGATTTATCGGTCTTGAAATGGCTGAAAATCTTAAAGGCATGGGTATGTCTGTCACCATCGTGGAACTTCTGCCCCAGGTGTCGCCATCTTTGGATACCGATATGGCAGTAATGGTCGAAAAGCATCTGGAAGAAAAGGGTGTGAGGGTCATAACAGGCGTTCTCGCAGACGAAATCACGGAGAATGAAGTGCTTCTTTCCAATGAAACCAGACTTGATGCAGACCTCGTAATCCTAGCGACAGGTGTGAGACCGAATGTGAAGCTGGCACTTGAGGCGGGCATAGACTGCATCGAGCAGTATCACGCCGTAACGGGTAAACCCGTGTACAGGCCGCTGGGCTCCACAGCCAACAAAACAGGAAGAATGGCAGGGAACAATGCAGCTGGCGGAAAGCTTGAATTCAGAGGGGTTCTTGGCACAGGCATCTACAAGGTTTTCGATCTGACTGTTGCACAGACGGGCTTAAGCGAAATCGAAGCAAAGAAAGAAGGATATGACATTTCGGTCAGCCATAATATTAAACCAGACCGTCCAGAGTATATGGGCGGAAAGGAAATGGTCATCAAGTCCGTTGCGGATAAGACCGACGGAAGACTTCTGGGTGTTCAGATCATAGGCGAGCAGGGCGTGGACAAAAGAATAGATGTATTTGTCGCACTCATCACCTTCGGTGCAAAAGTGCAGGATCTGTTCCATCTTGATCTTGCCTATGCACCACCTTTCTCCACCACAAAGGATCCTGTGATGTACACAGGAATGATTCAGGAAAATGCCATCTTCGGAAACCGTCCGCTGATGACCAATGAGGACCTTGATGAACTGACAGGCAGACAGGAAAAAGTGATCATTGTGGATGCAAGGGTGAAAAAACAGTATGAAGCCGGTCATGTGGATGAGGCAAGAAATCTTCCCCATTCCGAATTCAGAGAAAAGCTGGATGACATGGACAAGGATGCCGTCATCATCACCTACTGCAACAAGGGGACCACAGGCAATGCCGTCCAGAATATCCTCATCAACCGGGGATTCAAGAAGGTCTACAATCTTTCAGGTGGTCATAAGACCTACTCAAGATACAGACTGCTCAAGAAAAAATCGGAGCAGAAAGCGAAGTAAAATTATTCCGAGAAAGCAAAGAACCCTCCACATTCCTTTTATGGAATCTGGAGGGCTCTTTATGTTCTGTCAGGTCCTAACTTACAAGAACATCCTGATATTCATCTGTCTTTTCCATGACACCCTTGGCAAATTCACACACCGGTCTGATTTTTTTATGTTCTGACCGCGCTTTTTTCACCATAGCCTTAAGCAGTTTCTTTCCTACTCCCTGACCGCTGAAGCCGTCATGGACATAAGTATGCTTGATCACGATGATTTCGTCTCCGTCGGTTTCAAAAATCATCTCGCCAGCTTCGACATCTTCCTCATTCATGAGGTACAGTCTATTTTCGTCCTGTTCCAGTCTCATATTAAGTTCCTCCTCGTCTTTCGTTATATAATTCAGCGCGCCGCTTGGGCATGCTTCAATCACTTCCATAAGTTTTTCTCTGTGATGCTCACCGTCGGGAAATATCCAGGGTTTCTTCCTGACATTGAAGACTCTTCTGCTGCCTTTCACACAGACTGCAGAATGGATGCACAGGTCAAGCCTGAAATAGACATCCAGATCTGTACCCCGGTATTTACGGTAGCCCTGTTCTAGCAGTTCTTTTTCATTCATGATAACCGACC
>DAMDIS010000024.1:5115-17641 GCA_032100885.1 Proteiniclasticum sp. | reverse complement strand
GCTTATGGTTACATTCTAACATATGGAAAACTCTTTTGGTACTGAAGGAATCCGAAAGAGGGCCCAGTCTTCTCCTGATGTCTTTTCTGTAAAATTGCCTCATCAAGCTGTTTCAATCTGAAGCTTCGAAGAGATATAATAAGAGAAAAATCATTAAAGAGGTAGATTATGTTAAGACACGCAAATATAGAAGATGCAGAGAAAATAATTGGAATCTACAGTCCCTATGTGGAAAAAACAGCCATATCATTTGCCTATGACCCGCCGTCAGTTTCTGAGATAAAAGACAAGATCAGATCCTCCGTCGGCAGGCATATCTTTCTTGTTCTTGAAATTGAAGAAGAGATTCTCGGATATGCCTACAGCTCCATGTACAGGGAAAGAAAAGCCTATGAGCAGACTGTAGAAGTTTCCGTCTATATCCATGAAGATGAAAAGGGGAAGGGATATGGCAGAATCCTCATGGATGAGCTGGAGAAGCAGCTGAGAGAAAATGACGCTGTCGTAGCCATCGCTGTAATCTCATCCGGAAATGAAAGCAGCAGCAGAGTATTTACAAAGATGGGCTACACTTTCTCGGGCCATCTGCCGAAGGTCGGATACAAATTCGGAAACTGGTATGGCATCGATCATTACTACAAAATCCTGCAGGAGGAAGCATAAACGGCTAAGATACGGATTTGCGCTGAAAAGCACAACCTCTGAAATCATCATTTCAGCTTAAACGAATCTTAAGCATTCGCTACAGATATCTTAAGCTTGTTTATCTATCCTTGAAGTAGTGACAAATGCAGATAAAGGAGATTGTTTATGGACAGCAGAAAAAGCAGTCAGAAAATGCTTATTGGAGCAGTAATTCTTATCCTCGTGGGATTTGGAATCTACAGTTATTTCAACCAGGCAGGTATAGAGGAAAAACCTCCTGTTTTAAATGTTCTGATGAACAACAGCATCAGAAGAGAAGCTCTTTTAGGGAGCTATGAATGGCACGGCGGAGGTAAGATCGTACTTGCGGATTCAGATCATCCTGCCATGTTTGAATATGATGATATGAATACGCTGGAAGCAAGCAAGGGACAGAAAATCTACATGAGCGTACCCCAAAACGAGGGGGATCTGCCACATAGCATCGCTTCATTTGAAGTCTACAGAAAAGGAAGCAGTGAAAAGGTTCAGGATGCAAGCTACAGCGTAAACGGAGATACCATCGTGCTGGATATACAGGAAGCTTCAGGAGATTACGTCTATAAGATTCTTATGGATTATGGAGACATGGGTGAAGCGGATTACGGACTGAATGTACTTGTGGACCAGCAGAGCTTCTCCATGGAAAAGCTGAAAAGTCTTAAAACGCCTTATGTGGGCAACCATGGAAAGGTCGGAGCAATAGTTAATGAGCTCCCTGTTCCGGGAAGCGGGTATGTCCAGCGCTATCTGGGTCTTAAGACAGAGAAAGAGCCCTATGGCGTGATCGTTTATTACGAGCCTAAAGAAGAGCTGTCGGGAAACATCCTCATGCCAGAAGAAGAGCCTGCCAATGAGATCTATCTCAATATGGAGAAAAATGCTCTGGTTCTTCTGTCTCTCATCGATAATGCGGAAGAAATCACTTTCAAAGTGAGAAACACTGCATCGTCCGGACAGCTTGAAGATGAAGAGTACAAGACTGTGATGACTTTTTCTGAAACTGAGCTTACAGACAAGTACGGATCCCTTGAAAATATTCTGGACAACAAAGAGATCTTTCCATCAGATGCGAAGTAAGGCAGATTTCCCATAAGATCTGAATAAAAAGGAAATGACCGTCTACGATGAATTTCATCATGGACGGTCATCACTTTATTCAAGAAGAAAGGGGGAACTTACTTCTTTTCTACATATCCTCATTGTCTTTTCCGAAGTTCGGATTGACGTCCGGTCTGATCGTCGGATTGACATTAGGATCTGCATTCGGATTAACATAAGGGTCATTGTGCACTTCTGTGATTACTGGCCCTTGGTTTCTTGATGGTGCTCTGTATTCACCCTTGTCAGGTGAACCTGACTGCCTGATTTCGTCTAGCTGAGCTTTCTGCTCGGCTTCTTTCTGTCTGTCTTCTTCTTCTACTTTTTTCTGAATTTCCTTAAGACTGCCTTTGCTCTCTTCCATGTTGCGTTCCAGCTTGCCAAGCATGTTCTTTGCAAATTCTCTTCCACCGATACCAAATGCCAGAGCGAAAGCTACTGCTGCCGCTACGATCACTGCGATGAAGAGGGTTTCCACAAAGAGGGCACCTATGCCAAGATGAGACAGCGCCATAAGGGCTGCAATGGCAAGGATGACAAATTTTACAACGATGGCAGCAAATCTTGCTTCAGGTATGGTCTTTACAATAAATCTCTTGACCACAGATCCCAGGATGTAACCACCCAGAAGGATAAGCAGTGCGCTCAGTATCATTGGCAGATATGCGATGATCGCGGCGCCGATGGTCTGGAAGATTTCAAGACCGATGAGATCAAACGCCTGGACGGTGAAGAACAGGATAATCAGTATCTTCACGATCATTCCGATGACGTTGCCAAGATCAAAACCGGATGCTTTTGGTTCATCCATGATGTCAGCGACTCTATCGGATAATCCGAATCCGTCGATGAGGTTCTCAACGAGATCGCCCACCATCTTACCGATGAATACACCGATCACGATCAGAATACCGGCTGCGATGATCTGAGGTATGATATCGGTTATTCTGCTGAGCATATCCACTGCAGGATCCGTTATGGCTCTGATGTCCAGCACTTCAAGTGCTGCAATAATGAATGGAATCAGTACGATGACATACAGAATCTTTCCGCCCAGATCAGCAAGTGAAACGCTGTTCTGTGTTGGTTGTTCTCTATGAGGAGAACTGCTCAAGCCCATCTTCTCCTTCAGTCTGTCCACTTTCACTTTCTGAAGGAAGCCCATGACAAGCTGCTGTACAATCCTTGCGATGACAAAACCAAGGAATAGAAGCAGTGCGGCTCCGATCAGTCTAGGAATGTAGCCGAGGAAGGTTCCCACCATATCGGTCAGCGGTGACGAGATGTTCGTCAGACCGAAACGGTCGAATATTCCTGGAAGGAAGAAAAGTACAGTGAGTATGAATCCGAGCTTTCCAAGCAGCTCGGCGATGCTGTTTGCATCCTTTGCGTTATCCCCAAGCTTCTCATTGAGCTTAAGCGCTTTCGCGCCTTTCACGATGAGCATCTTCACCAGATACCCTGCGGCGATGGCTATGATGAGATAGATGATTCCCACGAGAATATCGGGGAGACTCCTCTCTATGCTGACAGTTAAATCGTTCATGATATCACTCCTTATGATTAATATGAATTTTTAGTCCTTGGACTGATTATAGGCAAGAGATATTGATAAACCTAAAATAAAATGTGAAGAAACGTTGAGTTTACAAAGTGTTTTCAGGGAATACACTTATTGGAAATATGTGTTCACAGGTCGCTGATGATCCTGCCAGTTTCATGGTCGCGTTATGAATGATTGAAATCATATAGCATATGGAATCTTTATACCATCTTTATGCTATAATTGATTGTGATTCAAATAACGAAATTTATACTAATAAAAGTTTATTTTTAGCTTATTACATGGTATAATATACTACATAAGCAAATCAACATAAAAGAGGTGCATCATGAAACTGAAACTGGAAAACATTCAGAAATCCTTTGACAATAAGGAAGTCCTCAAAGACATCACATTCGAATTCGAAAAGGGAAAGATCTATGCTCTGCTTGGACGAAACGGTGCCGGGAAGACCACGCTCTTCAATATCCTAGCCGATGAGATCAAAGAAGACAGCGGGAATGTGAGTCTTGCCACGGATGAGGGGACAAGAGCCCTTGAAATCGAGGATCTGTCCTATGTCTATTCCACGCCGGTACTGCCTGATTTTCTGACAGGCTACGAATTCATCAGATTTTTTATGGACATCAATAAGGACAAGATTTTACCCGGAAAAACCATCGACGACTATTTCGATCTCATCAAGATCGACAGAGAAGACCGTCACAGACTGATCAAGGGCTATTCCCACGGAATGAAGAATAAAGTTCAGATGCTCCTTTTTCTGATTGCAAAGCCTCCGGTCATTCTTCTTGACGAGCCACTGACATCCCTTGATGTGGTTGTAGCCCTGGAAATCAAGAGACTATTAAGAAGCATCAGAGAGGATCACATCATCATCTTTTCCACCCATATTCTGCAGCTGGCCACTGATCTGTGCGATGAGATTGTCATCCTCAATGAAGGAAAGCTCAGCCTCATTGATCATGATATGCTCAATGAATCCGACTTTGAGGAAGAGATCATGACCAGGCTTAAGGAGGGAACCAATGATTAACAGCATCCTGACCATCATGAAAGTGGAGACTTCGATCTTCATCAACGGATTTCTGTACTTCCTGAAGAAGATATTCTTTCTGAAGAATGTCCTGAAATCCACAAGTTATTCCTTCCTCAAGATCAAAAACGTCCTCGGCTATGTGGCGCTCATCTATCAGGTGATCTGGAGCGCAATCAAGGCTCTTATGATTCCGCTCATCTTCATCATTCTACCAGGGCTTGCTGGTCCTCAAGGCAGGCAGATGAATCCCTACATCCTGATTTTTGCGTTCTATTTTATCCTGAGGCTGATGAGCAGTGCTCTTCTTGAACTGAACAATCAGAAGTTCATCATGGTGAAGGAGCTTCGGATGGATCCCAGGGTATATTCCCATGCGTTCCTCCTGAAGAAGGAAGGATTCAAGTTCATTGGAAGAACTGCCGGGTTTCTTATACTCGGAGCATTTCTGTCCATGTCCCTTGAAAGAGTATTCCTGACATCGGTGATGGCTACTCTGGTATCCTGTATATCAGAAGCCGCCCATCTGTATCTCTATAAAAAGAAAGGGTTCATCCTTGAGGAGCATAATGTACTGCTCATCATCATCTACCTCACACTGATGTTCAGCTCCTACGGCGCATTTTTCCTTCTTCCTGGACTAGCCCCTGAGCGGTTCATGTACCATCCTGTATTTATTGGAGCTCTAGCGGTGTCTGGCGTTTTTTCTGCAAGATACATCATGAAATATGATCGGTATTCTGAAGCGCTAAGGCGTGCCACCAGCCTTGAAAAAATGAGCAAGCTTCAGAATGCCGTGGCAGAAGCCCGTTTTGCGGATGTCAAAATGAAGGAAAAGGATTTTGTCCTTGAAGAAACCGACAGAGCGCGTTATGAAAGCAAAGAAGGGTTTGCCTATCTCAGCGCAATCTTCTTTGACCGTCATAAAAAATTCTTCAGAAAGCCGATTCTTGTCAAAACAGCCATAGTTACGGCACTGTTTACGCTCCTCATCGGTGCCGGACTCATTTTCAATCAGGCGATCCTTCTGGAAGCTGCAGTTGAGCTGCCCGGTCAGTATCATGTCTTTATATTTGCAACTGTGATCTTTTCATGCTGAATTACGGTTTCTACAGACAGCCGAAGGCGCTTCTTGAGATGTTCACCCTGAGACTGAAACGGATTGTCATCGGGAACATGATTCCCACGGCTGCAGTAATCGTAGGGCTTCTTCTTCTTTCCACAGTATCCGGTGCCAGAAACTATATGGAGATTATGCCTGTGATATTCATGCTCATCGCACTGTCACTCTTCTTCTCCATTCATTACATCTTCATGTACTATATTTTCCAGCCCTATACTTCATCCATGGAAGTCAAGAATCCGTTCTTCAGCATCATAAACGGTCTGGTCTACTTCCTGTCCTATATGGCGCTTCAGATCAGAACACCGGCTGAGCGTTTTCTGCCTTTCATCATCGTCTTTTCCATGCTTTATGCTCTGGCTGCGGTAACATTGGTCTACAAAAAGGCGCCTCAAACATTTAGGGTGAAATAGTCTAAAAATTGTGTATAATAATATCATGAAATTTCAAAGTTGAAACAGCCGGTTTCAATCGAACGAAAGAGGTGCAGTGTAATGAAAAATGGTGTATTGTTTCAGGCATTTGAATGGTATCTTCCCTCCGAAGGGGATTACTATCTGGATATGATCAAGAAGCTCCCTGAACTTAGGGACATCGGAGTAACGGCAGTATGGCTGCCGCCGGTGTGCAAGGCGACCAGTACTTATGATACAGGATACGGAATCTATGATTTATATGATCTTGGCGAATTTGATCAGAAAGGTTCGGTCAGGACCAAATATGGCACCAGAGAGGAACTTCATCAGCTGATCGACGCCATCCATGAGCATGGCATGCAGGTCTATGCGGATGTGGTCCTGAACCATAAGGCTGCGGCAGACTTTGAAGAAGAATTCATGGCCGTAAAGGTGGATACCTCCGACAGAACAAAAGACATCGAAAAACCGAAGAAAATCAAAGCCTGGACAGGGTTTGATTTTCCGGGAAGAAAGGGGAAGTATTCCGACTTCAACTGGAACTTCAACCACTTCACCGGTGTGGATTACGACACCATCACCGGGGACAAGGGAATCTTCAGGATCCTGGGGGAAAACAAAGGCTGGAACTGGGGCGTATCCCATGACAACGGCAATTTCGACTATCTCATGTTTGCCGACATCGACCACGCCCATCCTGATGTCAGAGCGGAGCTCAAAAGGTGGATCGACTGGTTCATCGATGAGCTGAAACTTGACGGAATACGGTTTGATGCGGTAAAGCATATCGACGGCAGTTTCCTCGAGGAGTTTTCAAAGTATATCCTGGAAAAACATGGAGAGGATTTCTATCTTCTGGGTGAATACTGGGACCACAGCATCAAGAACAAGAAGCAGTTCATGAAGACGACCAGATACAGACTGGATCTTTTTGATGTCGCCCTTCATTTCAATTTCTTCAGTGCTTCGCAGAATGGGGATGATTATGATCTGAGAAAACTCTTTGATCAGACCATAACAAAGGAGAATCCGCCCATGAGCGTGACCTTCGTGGACAATCACGATTCTGAGCCCGGACAGTCTCTGAACTCATTCGTCGAGCCATGGTTCAAGGAAATCGCCTACGGATGCATCCTTCTACGCAAAGACGGATATCCCTGTATTTTTTACGGAGATTATTACGGCATCGGCGGCGAATACATGATAGAGCCAATGAAAGAGAAGATTGACATTCTTTCTCTCATCAGAAAAAACCATGCCTACGGAAAGCAGGATGACTATTTCAATGATCCGCACTTTATCGGGTGGCTAAGACATGGAAATGAGGAGCATCCGGGAAAACTTGCAGTTGTAATCTCCATTAAGGAAAAGAAGTCCATAAGAATGTTTATGGGCGAAGATCAGAAGGGAAAGGTTTTTGCAGATTTCACAGGCAACTGCGAAGATAAGGTTACCGTCGATGATGAAGGTTATGGCGAATTTATCGCTCTGCCCGGAAGCATATCCTGCTGGCTTGAAGACGGCATTACGCTCTGAAAAAATAGCTGAAATGACTTCAGATGGACTGTATGAAAGGTGCAGTCCATTTAAAGTTACATGGATCAGACGGCTTTAAAATGTGAATCACAGGTGCACGCGAAAGGTCTTCTGTTTTCGGTCTTTTCAGTGTGCTATGATTGAAACAGAAACAGCCAAGGAGATAAAGATGAAAAAAGTGAAACAGGGTGTGTACAGTATTTTTGGAAGGATCTATATACCGGAAGAAATCATGGGAAAAAGTGATCTTCTTCTCCATATCTCGGATACACCTTCGCAGATTTTTCCTGCGGTGAGAAAGCTCATCCGTAAACTGAAGCCGAAGGTGATCATCCATACCGGGGATCTGTCTGACAACATCAAACTTGAATTTAATGAGAATCTTATGAAGGACTTTGTTCTGGAAGCGAAAAAGATCATCCGCATCATGGAATTTTCTTCGGCAGAAGAGGTCTATATCGCCATGGGCAACCACGACAAATACAGAGAAGTGGAAAAACTGAAGGAAAGAAGCATTCTTGCTGAGATGGGTAGAATCGTTAAAATCGGAGATTACGACTTTCATTTTTCCCACTACTACGAGGATGTCATCACTGACCCGAAGGACTACAACCTGTATGGACATAATCCGCTCATGAAGAATCATAAAGTGAGAAACCGCTGGTTTCTCAATGGTGTGACAAGCATCAATGTCATTGATCTTTCCACCGGAAAGATACATGAACTGAGGTACCCATGGAGTACGGATGACTACAGGTATCGACGAAGAAAAAGCGGACTTTAGCATAATCAAAATGAATGAGGAGAATGAGATATGGTGGAATTACTAAGGACCGGACCCGGGATTGTACTGATTGAAACACATGAGAAAGAGAAACTGCAAAAATTCTATGGGGTGAGTCCATCCCTTGGCATGTTCAGTCTAGAGGATGCCTTCAGCACAGCAACTGAGGGTGAAACCATAGTGCTGATCACACCCGATGACCGAAAGGTGCTTCGGAGCAGTGAAGACAGAAATGCTGTGATCCTTCCAGATGAACCCTCCGTAATCCTCTCTAACCTGATCAGCAGCGGGATGAGTTCCTTTGTCAATAAGACAAAGATTGTTTCAAGAACCATCATCATGAGGACCATGGGGGATATGGAAAGAGTCTTTGATGAGCTTCAGGAAGACTATCACGGCATAGAAGGCAGCATCATGGAGTTCATCAACTCGAATCTGGAGCAGGGCGTAATCATCGCCCTGACAGATAAGTCCCTGAACCGTCAGGTGACCCTCGGCGACATCTATATGGAGAAGTGTCTCCTCATCAATGAAAATTATTTCACCATTTTCAAGGAGCTGCGCTCCAATGCCCTGAAATACCTGAACAGCGGTCTGGGCAATAAGGTGTGGTATGAAATGGATATCCGTATCTACGACATGTACGGCGCATTCAAGCTTCATTACGAGAGACTCATCAATGTCCTTACGGAGCTGGAAATGGGGATTGTGCTTGGCAGCTCATGGTCCAAGGACTATCCCAAGATGCTGCTTGCAGTTGATGTCTACAGCGTCAGATTCTTCTCGTTCTACGAACCTCACTACATCAAAAAGGTGCTTCTGGGCATGGAGTATGTGGATGACGGCACAAGGATTGTGGACTATGATCTATACATGGGGAAAAAGAAAATCTCATGGAGAGATCTCACCAAGGACAGAAAAATGACCCGGGACATACTGGGGATGCAGTACAGGAAGGAAACCCTGTCCAATCTTACACACGAGGAAGAAATGAAGATCTACGAGATGGAAGAAAAGGTCATGAAAACAAGGATCAGATAACAAGGACCACCTAAAGCTCTTTCGCACGTAAAAACACAGCTGACGATCATCATGATGACCGGACTGCTGCCAGATGGCTACCGGTCATATTCTACGCAAATAATTAAATTTTGAGCAATAATTCTGCATACCCTAGACAGAACATGAAGGATAGAAGATACTTATCATAGGATGGTTTCCGGCTGATCTTCAATAGAACCGGTCATTTCACTATTCTTGAGGGGAGGCACTCATGAGCAAAACAAGCAATAAAGTAACCTATCTGGTATCAATGCTTATTTTTGGAAGCGTCGGGCTTTTTGTCCGAAGAATTCCCATGCCCTCACTGCATATCGCTTTTTTAAGGAGCCTCATCGGTACCGCGGTTATGGCAGTCATTTATCTCATCATGAGAAAGAAAATCGACAGGAAGGCCATCGCGGACAACAGAATCAGTCTTCTCTGTGCAGGTACATTTCTCGGCATTAACTGGATTCTTCTTTTTGAAGCATATAAAAGGACGACCATTGCAGGTGCAACCCTTGCCTATTATATGGCTCCAGTCATCTTCCTTCTGCTCTCATTTTTAATTTTAAAGACGAAACTTTCTGCCGTCAGAATTATGACCATTTCGCTTTCGTTCTTCGGGCTGATCATCCTGCAGATGGAGGATTTTACTATCTACGGCAATATGTATTCCATTGGCATAGCTTTTGGCCTTGCGGCCGCTTTCTTCTATGCACTGGTCATTATCTTCAATCGGAGAATGAACAGGATCAACGGGCTGGACAGAACATTCATGGAACTCTTTCTGTCACTGGTCGTGCTGACCCTCTATATGGTGGCAACGAGCCATTTTTCGGATTTTGTCATACCGGAAGGGGCGCTGATCTATGTCCTGATACTGGGTATCCTTCACACAGGCCTTGCCTACTTTCTCTATTTTTCGACGGTGGACAGACTTGATTCGCAGCACGTTGCACTGATCAGCTATATAGACCCCATGTCCGCCATCATCTTCTCTGCACTCTTTCTGGATGAGAAGGTATATTTCAATATGATTCTGGGTGCACTCCTGATTTTGGGTTCATCGATTCTATTTGAACTGATCGGTAAAAAAGAACAGCGTAGAAGCTGAGTATAAGCTTCCACGCTGTATTTTTTCGCTCTTTTTTATTCTGCCGCTATGGGTACATAGACTCTTGCAAGAAGCTCATCATCCAGCATATAGAGTGCTGCAGGATTAAGCTCAGCTCTTTTAAGCTTTCCAAGAATTGCATTGAAGTTGCTTTCTTCCTCAACCTGCTCGTCTACATACCATTTGAGGAAACTGATGGTGGCATGTTCCTTTTCTTCGATGGCAATATCCATGAGGTTATAGATTCTTTTTGTTACGGTTTTTTCATGGGCAAGGGACTTTTCGAAGGTGTCCTTATATCCGTCGAATTCCACTTCAGGATCTGGGATGCCCTTCAGAATCACTCTTGCATCCATTTCGATGAGGTAGTCATAGAATTTCATGGCATGATCCACTTCTTCTTTTGCCTGTATACGATAAAAGTTGGCTGCTCCCGGGTAGTCATTGTCTTCGCAGTAAGCGACCATGGAGAGGTACAGATAGGAGGATAGAAGTTCATAGTTGATCTGATCGTTGATTGAATCGATGAGTTTTTGACTTAACATTTTAATTACTTCCTTTTTCTTCAGATTTTTTTGTGTCTATATCCATACAATATACGTAAAAATCTTAAAATGCAAATTTTTTAAAGCAGAAGAATGATAAGCATATTTACCAACTGTTCATTGATTAGATTTTGAATCTGTTGAGGCTGATGTGTAGAATGAAATTATAGAGAGTATTATCGATTGAAGATGACCCTATATCTATCAGTAATCGCACGGACCATTTATGAAGAATGAGATAGGAGGAAGAAATGGATAACGCAATACGAGTTGAAGGAAAAGGAACGGTAAGAAGAAATCCTGATGTCATACAGCTTACATTCAATCTGAAATTTGAGGATGAAAAATACCAGAAGGCACTGGATCTCTATAATGAAGGGTATGAAAAGTTCATTGGTGCTGTGACAGAAGCAGGGCTCAATAAAGATGAGATGAAGACCACAAATCTTCATGTGGGCACCCATTACGAGCAGGAACATGACGGCAGAAACTACAGAAGTGTATTTAAGGGCTATCTGATCACATCAAGTCTTTATCTTGAAATGCCCATGGACCTTTCTCTGCTTTCAAAGGTAGTGGAAAAAATAGCGGAGAGGGGAACAACCCCTGAGTTCACCATAACCTTCGGCATAAAGGATGAAGACAGGGAACTTGATGAAGCACTGAGAGAAGCTGCGCTGGATGCGAAGAAGAAAGCCTCCGTCCTTGCTGAAGCCATGGGCCTTACCCTGGGTCATGTGAAATCGGTGGTTGCAGTATCAGAGGACAGCATCATCTATCATTCAAGGGTAGAAATGCCAAGAGAAATGAAGGCGATGGACATGGACATCTCTCCTAGGGAAGTTGAAATCGAAAGAAAAGTCGAAGTGATGTTTGAAATCCTCTAGAAAAAATCAATTGTAAATCTTTCATGGACAAAGTATAATAAAGTCTAAAACTTTGACATGAGGTAACAAAAGATGAAAATGAGAACGACAGACTCAGACAGAACAGTTAAACGAGAAACATTTTCCACATCGCTCACTGTTTTCTTTGCGACCCTGGGGTCTGCAGTGGGACTGGGCAATATCTGGAAATTCCCGTATATGACAGGCATGAACGGAGGAGGAGCCTTTATTCTGGTGTACCTCCTCTTTGTGCTGCTCCTTGGTATTCCCATCATGCTTTCTGAATTCTATCTCGGAAGAAAGACAAGGTCCAATGTGGTCGGTGTATTTACAAAGCTGAAAGCAAACAGGTTATGGAAGATCATCGGTTACTTCGGGCTTCTTTCTTCGCTGCTCATCATGTTTTTCTACAGCACTGTAGCAGGATGGGTCTATGCCTATGTTTTCCGCGCGATCAGAGGAGATTTCAGGTTTCTTTCCACCCTGGGTATTGATGAGGCAAGGGCGGCATCAGAAGGCATTTTCAGCGGAACTCTTCTTGGTACATCACCCATGATCTGGCAGGGAATGGCCATTCTTGTGGTGGCGCTCGTACTTCTTGGAGGTGTGAAGAAGGGCATTGAGCGTGTCACAAAGACGCTTATGCCTGTTCTTCTTGTGCTTATCCTCATTTCGGCTGTACGCGCACTGAC
>DAMDIS010000024.1:0-5092 GCA_032100885.1 Proteiniclasticum sp. | reverse complement strand
AGGGGCTGTCATTCCTTATGAAAGCTGACTTCTCGAAGCTCAGTACCGGTTCGGTTCTGGCTGCCATGGGACTTGCTTTCTTCAAACTTTCCCTAGGCATGGGCACCATGGTCACCTACGGAAGCTATTTCAACAAGGATAACAATCTTGTAGGCACATCCTTCAAAGTGGCATTTTCCGATGTGGCAGTGTCCCTTCTTGCCGGACTTGCCATCTTCCCGGTGGTGTTCACCTTCGGTCTTGCACCGGAAGGCGGACCTGGGCTTTTATTCCAGACCATCCCGCTGGTGTTTTCCATGCTCCCGCTGGGGAATCTTCTTCTCATCGCATTTTTTCTTCTCACGGCAATAGCTTCAACCACCGCTATGCTTTCCATGGTGGAGGTGCCCATTGCCATTCTAACAGAAGAGCTCAAGATGAAAAGAAAATCAGCTGTCCTTCTTGTTACGGGACTCATGTTTACAGTGGGTGTTCTCACGACGCATCCTGATGCGGTATTTGGGCATGTGGAAATTTTCGGCAGAAATCTCTTTGATTCTTTTGACTACATCTCATCCAATCTTCTCCTTCCTCTAGGCGGGCTGCTCATTACGATCTTTGTCGCCTACTTTGTCAGAAAAGAGAGCCTCATCAGGGAGATGACCAATGATGGGGAGCTGAAGAATGAAAGATTTGTAGAAATCCTTCATTTTGTTCTGAAGACAGTAACACCGGTACTGCTCATCATTGTATTTCTGAATGCACTGGGAATCATCAGTCTTTGAACCTCAGTCATCATGAATATGCAGATTAAGCCCTGAAAGGTGACTTTCAGGACTTTTTTTACGCTTTTTCTTTAACAAGTGAGGCGTCATGGGGTATAATTATTCAGTGATACAGACAGTCAGCAAAAGATAAAGAGGAGGTGCCAGATGAACACAGAAGAAAGACTCGAACTGCTTACAAAGCTTCTGGAAGAAAACAGATTTAAAGCACTGAGAGAAGAAATCATAGAACTGAACGAAGTGGATATTTCTGAATTCATCGGGATTCTGCCTAAGGACAAAGCCATAATCGTTTTCCGGTTTCTACCCAAGGATCTTGCAGCAGAGGTGTTCTCCAATCTGGAGATCGATGTTCAGGAAAAGATCATCCATGAAATCACCGACCAGGAACTGGGCTATATCCTAGATGAAATGTTCATGGACGATATGGTGGACATGCTGGAAGAACTTCCTGCAGGGGTCGTCAAAAGAGTCCTTAAAAATACAGATGAAAAAACACGCCAGGCCATCAATACTTTCCTGAAGTATCCGAAGGATTCAGCAGGAAGCATCATGACTGCAGAGTATACCAATCTTCGTGCAGATATGAGTGTAAAGGAAGCCATCAGATATCTGAGAAAGCATGGTGCAGACAGCGAGACGCTCTATAACTGCTATGTCATCGACAGAAACAGAGTACTTGACGGAGTGATCACCTTAAGGACACTTCTTCTTTCCCATGACGAGGAAATGGTTTCAGAAATCATGGAAGATGATGTCATTAAAGTCCATACTTCGGACGACAAAGAAAATGCGGCATATCTCTTCAACCGATACGATTACCTCTCTTTGCCTGTTGTGGATTCCGAGGACCGCCTTGTGGGCATCATCACCGTCGATGACATCATCGACGTAATGGAAGATGAGGCCACAGAAGACTTTGAGCTTATGGCCGCGACTTTCCCCTCAGGAAAGCCTTATCTCAAGACCCCGGCATGGGAGCTTGCAAGAAACCGTATCGTATGGCTGACTGTACTCATGATCTCAGGTGTAATAACAGGAGGGATCCTCTCAAAGTATGAGGAAGCCTTTACAGCCATTCCGCTTCTTGTCACATTCATCCCCATGCTTACGAATACAGGGGGTAATGCGGGATCTCAGGCAAGTACCCTGGTCATCCGTGGTATGGTACTGAATGAAATCGAGATGGGAGACGGCTTGAAGGTTCTGTGGAAAGAATTCAGGGTAAGCCTTATTGCTGGGCTGTTCCTTGCTGTGATCAACTACATCAGACTGCGCATCTCCTTCCCGGGTCAGGAAGGCATCGTTCTTGTGGTGTCCCTTGCAATTTTCGCTACCGTCATCATCGCAAAGATTGTGGGCGGACTGCTTCCGATCATTGCGAAAGTCTTCAAAGCCGACCCTGCCATTATGGCAGCACCGCTCATTACGACCATCGTGGATGCCCTGTCACTGATCATCTATTTCCTTCTGGCAGGAGCTATTCTCAATATATAGCATTAAGGAGGGACAGATTTGGAAGACCATGGTGAAAAGAAGAAATCCTCTTTCAAAAGCATAGGACTTGTTATTCTTCTGGGTACTGCCCTTGGGGTTCTTCTGGCGTTTCTTGATGTTGACCTCTCCTTTATGGACAGTATCGGCTTTTTGGATATTCCCGTAGTGCTCCTTCTGTTCTATGTCGGGGTATTTCTCGTCATCAATATTCATGAGCTGGGTCATCTCATTTTCGGGAAGCTTCTGGGCTATCAGTTTCTCATGTTCCGAGCCGGAATTTTCTCCATCCACAAGGAGAACGGAAAGCTGAGATTCTCCATCATCAGAAATGTCGGTTACGGTGGTCTCTGTGCAATGATTCCCTCCGAGGATTCGGATCTTAGAGACTTTGCTTTCTATTCGACTGGTGGAATCATCTTCAATGTTATCACTGGAATTTTTTTTCTGTTTCTCCCAGAAATTCTGTCCGTAAATACTCTTCTTGCAGTGCCTCTTTACGGGACAGGGATGGTTTCCATCCTGCTTGCCCTGATCAACGCCTGGCCGTTCTTCAGTATGAATCAGCCCACAGACGGAATGATGTTCATCAGTATCCTGAAGAAGAATCCTCTTGCAGAAAGGTTTTATGAAAGCGTGATCCTTTCAAAGAAACTGATGACAGGAGTCAGACCCAGAGACCTCGATCTGAAAGAACCGAAGCTGCCCCTTCTGGATCAGCATGAAACAAGCAATGTGCTCTATCTCTACTTCATGGCACTGGATGGGGGAAACATTGAGCTTGCCCGAAAATACATCCAGATCATTGAAGAGAACCTTTCTAAGGTCCCGCCATATGCACTGCCGGCATTTTATTACGAGATCATTTTTTTCTGTCTCCTCACTGGAGATAACGAGAAGGCTGTGAGATACTATGAGAAAGCAGGGAAAATTCTGGTGAAGGACAAAGATATAAACGGTATGAGAATCAAGGCATATTATGCCTATTATGTGGAGGAGGATAACAAGAAAGCGCTGAGTCTTGCCGAGGAAGGTGTAAGTGTCATGGATAAATATCCCTTCAGAGGTCAGGCGGTTTTTGAAGAAGACCAGCTGCAGAAACTGATCAGAGTGATTGAAATAACAGGTGAGTGACGGGAGAAATCCTGCGCTCACTTTTTCTTCATTTCGTTTTAAGAGAAAGGTCAGTTTTTTATGAAAACCTGATGCTTAAAATTAGAAGATGTTAAACTTTATTCCTCATAATGAAGGTAATGGTTAAAAGGCTGGTGAAGAAAATTGGAAGAGAGCAGAGTCGAAGCGAGACGAAGACTGAAAAAGAAAAAGAAAAATACCCAGACAATGATCATGGGGATCATTGGTCTTATGCTCCTTGTCCTGCTTGGGTTCTGGATTCAGGGGAAAATTTATGAGGAGAATGTTGAGGTCTGGGAAGAAGGAATCGACATTACCGATCCTCTTTCAAGGATTTCGAGCATCGATATGCTCAACGAGAAAACCAGAGAAGCTGCTGTGCTGTTTCTTAGAATAGCTGAAGATCAGGGTCTGGAGGTCATGATTACCGAAACTTACAGGACTCAGGAAAGACAGGACTATCTGTATGAGCAGGGACGGACAAGGCCGGGTCAGGTCGTCACCTGGACGAGGAACTCACAACACACGAAAAGAAACGCTTTTGATATCGCTAAAAATGTACGAGGTGAAGAATACAGCGACAAGGAGTTCTTCAGAAAAGCTGCCGAAATCGGAGAGATGATCGGTCTTGAAGCAGGATATTTCTGGGGAGACGGAAAACAGGATATGCCTCATTTTCAGATGAACCGGTTTGGGAGAATTTACTATCCAGAAGGTTATGAATAGAAGAGAAAAGCAGAGCTGTTTCTCTTCATGTCAGCTTTCTGGAAAAGAGGGTGAAAGTGCTGTTTGAGGAAAAGAAGATAAAGCATATAGGAGAATATATATGAAAAAGAAATCATGGGTATTCAAACTGTCCATCTTTGTACTGACCATTATTTCAGCTTTTGCAGTCCTTCGACTGACTTTTATCCTTTCAGAGTATCGAATTAGAAATGAAATCATAGAATCGGTTCACGATCATCTGGATGATTTCAGCAGTCAATCAGAGAAAATGATGAACGGAAATATGGGTAGAGAAGAATTCCGAGGCTTTCTGGTTAATAAAGACATCGATTTCCCGAAGGTCGTAAATTATTACTATAAAGGAAAAGGTTTCGGATCTGCGACCATATATTATGGCGTATATTTTGTTCCAGATGATAACGTTGAGGGTTCTTTCAGAGGTTTACTCAAGAAGAAAGATGGTGATACATGGCTTTATCAGGAAAACAATTCTGACAACACCATGTATCTGGAAAAAATCGGTCAGTCTTTTTACTATTATAAGAACACCTATTAATCCAGATGAGCATACCAAATCGAGCAGGCTGCATACTT
Organism: Proteiniclasticum sp.; assembly: GCA_032100885.1. Lineage (GTDB taxonomy): Bacteria > Bacillota > Clostridia > Clostridiales > Clostridiaceae > Proteiniclasticum. Next base: position 380 of record DAMDIS010000024.1, on the reverse strand, counting down.
ACTGCTATTCTGCTTTTCATAGGTCACTCGTCATTTGAATATAAACTTCATACAGTGAGATAAAAAGGCAATAGATATAAATCTGTTGCCTTTTGTTTTCACTGTGTTAAAATCTAGCAGTTATAATGGGAAGAAGAATAAATGTATTCACCAATACGAGCATTTTTAACCTGTAAGGAGGTAACCGATGGAACAGAATCTGATAATTACCTGGCATGGACATTCATGTTTCTCCGTAACGTACGACCAGTTTACCTTTGTCATTGATCCATATAAGGATAATACGGTTCCGGGGCTGGTTCCCTTAAGTCTCTTTGCCGATGAAGTTTATGTGACTCATGATCATGGAGATCATAACTATATCAAGGCAGTGACCATAC
>DAMDIS010000023.1:19334-23751 GCA_032100885.1 Proteiniclasticum sp. | reverse complement strand
AAAATAAAGTTATCTCTATATCTGCTACTACTGATTCTTTCTAGTAAACTCTCCAGAAAATAGTATGTCATCACTGAATTAAATGAAAGTCCTGTTTCCTTACTGAGCCTATGACACAATTGGGTTAACTTATCTTTATTCAAAAGCCACCTCCATAATGTCTCTTACTTTCGCGGAAATACCCATCTTTGATGCAATTCCATACAGCATCTGAATATTCCTTTCATCATAATCTTTATACGCTCGAATTGTTTTGACATAAATCTCCGGATCCACTTCTTTTTTATTCATGATGAAATCACATATTACCCTTTCAAAAGAATAGACGTTTACTGTGTTCCCAAACATAGTCTTGGTTTCTACAATACCCAGTTCATACCAGTCTTTTTTTACATAATGAACCAGCACAGCAGACATCCTTCTATTGAACTTGTAGCCAGAACTGACAGTAACTTCCACTATCTGTGGAATCTTATCGGTAACACCAAGAAGATACAGTGCAGATTCATATGAAAACACTGATTTCTGATATTGATACTGAAAGAAATAGAATTCATCGTAATCTCCACTCTCTGTTATATAGATTCCAAGAATTGCCCTTCTCAGAAATCCTTGTTTAACCAAGCGGGTGAGATAGACTGTTGGAATATTCCTTTCTCTACAAGTCTTAGCTGTGATGATTCCTCCAGACTGATCCAGATGCTTCTTGATCTGCTTTATATAATCCATATCACTTCTCTCCTCTGTTGCATTTACACTTAAATTATAGCTTTATTTATGTGCAAATGCAACATTCTGCACTAATGCCTATTATATATTATCTTCAAAAACGTCCACCATATTCATTATAAAGAACCCTGTAAATAGCTTCTACAGCACATTACAGGGTTCTCTTGACCTATTTTCTTTCCAGAAGTACAACAGTCTCTACGTGTGTCTAAACTGCAGTTAGATACTGTATGTCAAAAAGTAATTTCATATGAACCTATGATGAAATCAATCTATCATGTTCAGACATTCTCAAAAATGATAGATATTTAAGTGTATTCTCCGACTAACAGGAGGTGCCTTGGTCATCTTCGAACCATTATTAGGATTATATATATCTAAGCCAGTTACGTCTTGCATATAGAATTCTTTCAACGTCAACTACTTTGTTTTTTTCATCGACAGAAAAGAATACAATATAGTTCTTAACGATTAGCTTTCTGTAACCCAACTGTGATAAACGTTCTTCTGTGATTAATGGACATCTTTGAGGAGTATCAGACAGACTTGCCATTGCTTCTTCAAATATTTCCATCATATGATAAGCTGACATTGGTGATGAAAGCTGGGAAGCGATATATTTGACAATATCAATAAGATCCTTTTCTGCGGGTTCAGATAAATCCACGCTATATTTCGTCATCAGTTATTTTCTGTTTAATTTCTTTCATTACCTCATGCATCTGACGTTTTTTCCCTGCTTCAACAGCTGTTCTGCCTTCATCTAGAAGACGATAAAGATCAAGCTTCCCACTGAGTGCTTCATAAGTTTCTATGCTCATAACCGCTAAATCCCCTCGCCCGTTTTTTGTTATATATACAGGCTCACAGCTTTCGTGGCAGAAACTGGAGATCTCATTATAGTTGTTGCGCAAATCAGTACTGGATTTTATATTTGGCATCTTTTATCCCCCCTTTATTATTCTAAAGAAATTATACCTTTATTTCTTTAGAATATCCACTATTTTTATGATTTTCTCATTCTATAATTGTTTAAAAAGTCTTCATTCTGTTAGCATTTACAAGATCCACGCTTAATTTGCACTTATTATTAATCCAGCAAAAATTTGTAACTCTGGAATAGATCCTAGTTTAGTATTGATCTATATAAATATCATTGTTTGCAGGGTTATACTCACAGCGGGTAGTTCTCAATTCCAATAACTTTTCTAGTTCAGAATACCTTCATTAAACGTCTCAGCTATAATTTTATTATTAATCAAAAGCCCCTCTGCGATACATCTTAATTTCTAAAGTGTACCACAGAGGGGTAATTTGATCATTTCTAAAGAGCCTTGCCGCAGGATAACTCCAATATCTCACTGCGCTTTTGCAAAAGCTTTTCTCATCAACTAATGTTGGAGATAGCGTGTAAACGCCTTGGGTTTCCGTGATCAGCAGTTCTCAATGATTTTTATGATCGTCTACTTTGTCCTGCCTCTCCAATCTCTTGCATAGTTCAAGCATCTTCTTGTCTACTTCATCAAAGTATCCGATATCTGTCTTTAAATCCCATAACATAATTTTATTCATCTCATTATTTTTATGAAATTCTTCTAATTCTCTAACTTCTGAGTAATAAGCCATTCTATATTTAACAGCGTTTAGCTTCTTATCATAAACCTCAAATAACCCTACATATTTAAGACTGCTTACTTTCTGACTAGTCTCTTCAAATAATTCTCTAATTGCACACTCTTTTGGCGTTTCATTCTCTTCTATTCTTCCTGCTGGAAATTCCCATTGATTTCGCCAAGTGTTAAAGCCTATTAGATACCTACCAGAACACTTAACAAATGCAAATGCACTTGTTACAGGTTTATGCAGTACACTCTCTATAGCTTCCGATTCTGATACATTTATATATTTTAGAAGTTGTAATCCAATATTATTCTCAACTATCAATCCACTTTGCCTCCATTATTCATTTATTGATTCACTATGATGGAGCATAGAATTCATCTTGTATCCATGGATAACTCATTCTATTTTCTTTCTAGCAGTACAACGGTCTCTACGTGCTTGGAGTTGCATTTATAGCTATCAAAAGTAAATTTTCAACCCCTGTTGTTGTTGGGAATATATCTACGCTCGTATATGGAAACGTATCCAAGGTGGATTATCGTTTGCGGGAAAATATCCAATCTTGGGGCAATTGTGTGGTGTGGTAACATCTCTTTGTTTTCCTATAGATTTTAAGATACTGATATCTTAAAGGTCTGGAAATCAAACTTACATCCATGATAGGTTTCAAAAACAAACCTGCCTCACTGCCATAGTTTACTGCTATAACAAATAAAATTTGACACAAAACTATGACCCACAGAATTACCTCATTTATCATATATTGATAAAACACACCCGACCCTATAATAATTCCACCAATGCCTACTAGTAATGATAAGACATTCAAGCATATGTTTTTACGCTTATTGGATCTCCCTTTTATCCCCCCAAGTCTTTATTATTTATTCTTTAGGTAGCAGTTAATTCGTTAGTTCATCATAATATTGATTTCGATTATCGATGTTCCAACCCTTCAATTAAATACAATAATTCCTCAAGTATTACCTGATCTCTATTGTCATCAACTGGCCCAAAAACAAAGCCAGTTATCTCATAAGAATAACCATCCTTCAGCAATGTTCCGATATATCTCGTGTAAGTTCCATCTGGATAATTATCTCCTGAAATAAAGTTTGAAGTTACATCTTTCTTCCCCCACGTAAGTTCAGTAGTTATGTTTTGATCTGAACTTCTGCATGATAATGAAATACTGAATAATTCTGAATCAGATAACTTGTTCGGAGTGATGTAAATGTAATAACCATTCCATTCACCGTACTGCCTGCTTCTTTCCAAAGAAATTGCTTCTACTGCTACGTGTAAATATGGATTATTCTGATCCATGTCATAAGTGGGAATCAAAATTTTTGGATCTTCGATAAAATGACGAATTCCAATAATAGTAGTTAAATCCCGTGTCATTGATAGATATTTATCGTAGTAAAATGATGTATTAAGCAATATACTTGTCAATAAAATAGCAGATAATATAAATACTGCAATATACTTTTTCATAAAGCTCCCCTTGTTTTTTGTTTACATCCACTCCAATAGAATGTTTTATTTATTGTACCAACATTAGAACCATTTACTCCAATTTCGGTATACCTGTAGTAATTATATCAGATAATTATATCAGATAATTCTCTCAATAAACCCCGAACTTCTTCGGGATTTTGAGAGGTTTTTGATCACTTCTATATTTTTTTCGTTCAATCTACTAATTCGTATCTAAATATATCAATATACAATATACTATCTGATATGAAATAAACTAAAATCGAATAAGATCATTGATCCACATCAGCCAGCCATTACCTTATTATTCTCCATTACACTCCACTGAGCCTGACTGATTTCTCCCTTGATATATCGCTTGATAAGATAAATCTTCTCCTCCGGTGTCGCTTTCTGCCTACGAGACATAGAAATGCTCCCTTCATGATAAACAGTGATTTGTTATTTCACTGTCGCTTATAAAGGGAGCATTTCACTCTACTCTAGAGTCATGGGCAATTCAAGTCCGTTTTTCATACTTCAATCTCAATGCCAGATTTAAAGCTGATCACAAAGTGTTCTTCGT
>DAMDIS010000023.1:18742-19324 GCA_032100885.1 Proteiniclasticum sp. | reverse complement strand
TTGGATCAATTTCCTTACTAAAGTGTCATCATACAGTAGGGTGCGATATTTGTTCCTGCGGATAAATCCTATTAGTTCGTTGATCCGCTCATTCTCTCCACTTAAGGATGCATCTTCCACAAGAAGGCTCTGCCGCTCTTCACGGAGATTATCAATTTCATCAGCTAAGAATTCGTAATCCTTTCCTTTGTTGGCGAGGTTGATTACTTCTTTCTGCTTTTCTTCAAGCAAGGTGTTTATCTCTGAGATCTTGTACTCTGTGGTGTCACCAATTACTGCATGGATGTTTTCTTCCAAGGTTCTTATCATGTTGTCCCCACCGGCAAGAAGTCTATTAATAGCAGTCATAACCGCATCATATAAATCTCCTTCTTTTACCGTCCGGTTCTTACACGTTTCAGGACCTTGCTCAATTCTCGTAACGCATCGCCATACAAACTCTTTTCTACCGCGTATATTCCAATACACCCTTCTGTAAATGTCCCCGCAATCCTCGCAGAAGGTTCAAAACTCTTCATTATACGTATCCCCACAATTATATTATCAATCATAAGCCCCTCAGCGATAATACTTTATTTCTAA
>DAMDIS010000023.1:17163-18732 GCA_032100885.1 Proteiniclasticum sp. | reverse complement strand
TGCTAGTTGCATTACTTTTACGGCTTACATTGTCAAATTTTTTCTCTACTAATTTGAAGCTTCTTTATTCTTAACAGCACCAGATAATGAGAATTTATTCTGCTCATTGACTTCATTCAGATATCCATCCAAATTGACTTCCAGACTCTCAACATCTAAAATATCCTTCGAAGAATATGTTGCAGGCACAAAAACCTTCACTACTTCGAACGAGCCTGATTCTAAATGTTCTACCATTCGCTCCGCATAAACTCTATCCTTATTACTTCTGCTTCCGTTTGCGATCTTCAGAGGATAACTTAACGCTAGTCTAATCTTATATATACTGTAATCACTTTCGTTTGATACCAGTATATCGTATTCAATTCCATTAGTGACTACTTTTTCACTCTCGATTACTGCTACTATCTGATCGACTGCTTGAGCTGCCTCTTGTACACTAATAGCATTCGCATCATGGTCGCCATTTGAGGGATTGAATAGCAATCCAATAGAAATCAAAATGACAGCAACTATGGTTATGAAAATGATATAGAACTTCGGTTGCCGGAAATTCAATACATTCTTTATTCGCCCTTTTGTGTGACCTTCTCCAAAAGCCAGTGGCATCATTCTAAAACTAGTTGTACCGGTTGTGTAATTAAGAAGTGACTGAGCATAATCCGGCTTAATGCCATGACCCAGTTGTGTAATGACAGATTCGTCACATGACATCTCCATATCCTGTCCACTTAGATGATATGCAACCCACACCAGTGGGTTGCACCAGTGCACGCTTAAAACCAGATAGCTTATGAATTTTACGATATGATCATGTCTTTGAATGTGCATTTCTTCGTGCCGTAGTATATATCTCACTTCTGAATCTGAAACACCATCAGGAAGATATATTCTCGGTTTAAATAAACCCAATACAAAAGGAGTCTTGGTTGTGCTAAGGGTATAGATGTTATTTCTCATATAACTTGCTTCTTTTAATTGCTTTGACATCCCATTAAGTGCTAAACCCGCATGAATAATAAATAAACTCATCCCTGTAATCCATATAATTGTACCTATAGAAATCCACACTTGTGCTGGATTGACACTGTTTACTACACTTTCATGTAGAATCGAACTATTAATTAACTGGTTTACATTTTGAGTGTTTATTACACTATCATTAGTAAAAGGGTTCGGATTAACTGGAATGAGGCTCAGAGGACTTTCCAGCGATATCGGTATAGTGAGTCTTATAAGTGCAATGCTCCAAAGTAAATAGGAATACCTTTTAGGAGCTTTTTTAAGAATTAATCTTATAGGTATTAGAAACAGGATAACAATACCACCAAGATAACTCATATTGATGATCTGTAAAAACACCTTTTCCAACATGACTACTCCTCCCTGTATTCATTAATCAGCTTCTGAATTTCTTCAATTTCCTGATCACTTATTTTTTTTCGTTGGGCAAAGGCTGTGATAAATTTCGGCAGCGATCCCCCAAAAGATTCATCTAAAAAATCTTCTCCTTTTTCTGCTAGAAAATCTTCTTTTTCCATCAGTACTTTTACAGTACCATCAGTATTA
>DAMDIS010000023.1:2174-8154 GCA_032100885.1 Proteiniclasticum sp. | reverse complement strand
GAGACCATGAATCTTTTCATAGATGTAATCTCTTCCGAAGAGAATATTCAGCTTCTCCGGAACCACGGCATCGGAAAGAGAATCACTTTCCGTATGGAGAATGGACATCAGTCCGTAATCAAGATCAAGAGCCAGCAGACCGTCACGGAATTCATCCAGGCTGAAATCAATCTGAGTGGTCGTGACAAGGTTCACCATAATTTCCTTTGTGTTGATTCCTCTTCTCAGGATAAAGTTTCTAAGATATCCCGTCTGCCTCCTGACACGATAATATGGCAGATCCTTTTCTCTGAAATAGTTTATGGTATAGTCATGGATCTTTCTGAAGTCATCATGAACCAGAAGACACTGGTTGGTATTGATGACTGAGTTCTTCATTCCACGAAGATGCATCCCTAAGTTAAGTTCTCCGTCCTTCACCTCGTCTCCGAAGGTGAACTCCATTTTGTTCCGGTATTCGTACTGGTCATCATCTCCGGTGAAGCCCAGATATTCTCCCATGGAAAGATCATTCTGCATGAAAAGTTTAAATACTTCCTCTTCCTTGAACTTTCTCTGGATCTCCAGCGGTACATGCTGACTGATGCAGCCTCCGCACTTTCCATAATGGATACAGGGTGCAGTAACAGCGTACGGTGCACTTTCGACTACCCCAATAAATCTGCCCTTGGCTCTGTCTCCCCTGACCTGATGTGCTCTTGCAGAAACAGTTTCTCCCACAAATGCGCCTTTTATTTTCACTTTCTTGCCATCGAGCATCCCTATGCCGGTAGCCGGAAAGCTATGATCTTCAATCTTCACTTCAATAACTTCATTTCTTTTCAAATCCTATCAACTCCTTCTAGTATGATAACAGATAATGAGAGATTGTTGAACGAAATTTTCATTACAGTGATGCTGCTTAGAATGATTTAGTGCTTTCATCTTAATGCCTTCGATCATATCTGTATTTCTATATACAATTCTTGTTCCATTTTCCTCTTCCACTCTTTCCATCCTGTGCTATAATTAATAGCGTTGTGCATCCTGTAAACATTTAGATAGGCTTCACACACGTGCATTTATTATAATTATGTATTAAAGAGGATGATTATGAATTTAAAACTTATTTTTCTTTGTCTTGCCGGTTTTGTCGGCGCTTTTGTAGACTCCGTTGCAGGAGGCGGTGGTCTTGTCACCATACCTGCATATCTTCTTGCCGGTATTCCACCTCATTTCACCCTGGGCACCAATAAGTTCGCTGCAACCATGGGATCATTTATCTCAACCACGGGATATGCCCGTTCGAGCAAAGTGAACTTCAGGCTGCTTCGCATGGCTGTACCCATGACCGCTCTTGGGGCTGTTCTTGGTGTTTATTCCGTACTGAAGATTCCTCAGGACTTTCTGTACCCCTTAGTCAGTGTAGCCATTCTTGTTGTAGGGCTCTATACCTTCTTCAAGAAGGATCTAGGCAAGGTCAATTCATTCACTGTCATCACCACAAAGAAAGTCATCTTTGTTTCACTGGTCGGATTTGCGCTGGGCTTCTATGATGGATTCTTCGGACCGGGAACAGGATCGTTCCTCATCTTCATCTTCATCAAGTTCCTGAAATTCGATTTTACCAACGCTTCAGGAAATGCCAAGCTCATCAACTTCACTTCGAATTTCACATCCCTCATCGCATTTGCCATCAACGGCAAGATTGACTATCTCATCGGAGTGCCCATAGCAGTCTTTATGGTTCTGGGCTCACTTGTAGGAACCAAGCTTGCCATAAAGAATGGTGCAAAATTCATTAAGCCTATATTCCTCATCATGTCCTCTGTGGTCTTTCTGAAACTGGTGTATGATATGTTCCTCAAGTAGGCGATCATCATTAGAATCATTCAGCCACAAGACAGCAAGCTGCATAATATTAAAAATGAAATAATCCCCATAAAGAAACCTGCGCATCATTTTGCACAGGTTTCTTTATATGCAGATTCTGAATCTATTAAGGGCACTAATCTGTTTCTTCCTCATCCTCACCGATTCTTTCCATTTCCTTGGGTTCAAGATACCAGTCAAAATCGATCTCCTTGTTCTTGATTCCATCCTGACTCACATTTTCAATGGTAAAGGATGCACCAGCTCCTTTTTTGAAAGGTATGCTCTTCTTGGTCAGTTCATACGACCAGTCGCCGAGATAAGGCTGATGACCCACTACAAAGATCGTGCTGTTGTCTTCCGCAAGATTCACCATGGTGAGAAATTCATCATAGCTTCCTTCTGCAATAAAGTCGTAGTACCTGATTTCCTCAATGCTCAGGCTCTCGGACAGTATCTCCGCGGTTTCCTTTGCTCTTAACAGAGGACTTGTCCAGATCTGGGAATTCTCAAGGTACTGAACCTTGGACTTCAGATTCGGCAGTCTTCTTGTGAGCTTCTCTCTGCCTTCGTTCGTCAGTTTCCTGTTGAAATCCGTTCCGTCCTCAGCAATGTTTTCTGCGATTCCGTGTCTGATTAATATCAGCTGTATACTCAATTTCATTGACCTCCTCTTGATCTCATCTCTGATTCCAGATGTTATGGAAAAGGCAAGAATATGCCCACTAGGTATACTCCTGCCCAATATTTCATCTAGCTTACTTCTTTGTGCTTTCCCAGTCCTTAAGGAACTTTTCGATGCCCTGATCGGTAAGCGGGTGAACCAGTGAATCCATGATCACCTTGAACGGTATGGTCGCAATGTCTGCACCGGCCATGGCCGCCTGTGTCAGGTGGTTTCTGTTTCTTATGGAAGCTGCGATGACTTCTGCACGGATGCCGTATGTCTTGAAGATATACATGATCTCTTCGATAAGCTCCATGCCGTCAAGTCCGATATCATCCAATCTGCCCACAAACGGAGAAACATAGGATGCACCGGCTTTTGCTGCTGCAAGAGCCTGAGTTGCAGAGAATACCAGTGTCACATTGACATGAACACCCTTCTTGCTGAGCTTTGATGTTGCCTTTAGACCTTCTGCGGTCATGGGCACTTTGATGACGATGTTTTCATGAATCTTTATGAGCTCTTCCGCTTCTCTGAGCATGCCTTCGGCATCAACCGAAACAACTTCAGCACTGATGGGGCCATCCACAAGATCCGTGATCTCTTTGATGACTTCTTCAAATACTCTTCCTTCTTTTGCAATTAGAGATGGATTGGTGGTTACACCGTCGATGATTCCAAGCTCTGCTGCCTTTCTGATTTCTTCCACATTGGCCGTATCGATAAAATACTTCATTGATTCTGTTCCTCCTGATTAGTTCATTTCTTTTTTTGATATCTTTGATATACACACTTATATTCTAGCACAAAATGCTCTTATGATTTGCATCATCATGTACTCCTTATATGACTACACGATGATTCTTGTAAAGGGCGACCATCTGCCTCACTTCTTCAGCGGATACTGGAAGGCCCTGATCCCCGCTTCTTACGCCTGTACCCACATGCATGTCGTAGTCCTTAAGACTTTCCTCGTCATTTTCAAAAATGAAGTCCACTTCGTTCTGTATGGCATTGATATTCGCTGCTGTGATGCCGCTTGCGATGATGATGGTCAGATCATCTGAATCTCTCATCATTTCCTTGATTTTAGGCAGATTGTCCTCCGCTTTTCCCGGTCCTCCCGAGGTCAGAACATGAGTGATTCTTTTATTGGATGCAAGCAGCTTAAGTGAGGTATTCAGATCTGAGCTTTCATCGATTGCCCGATGAAAGGTAGCCGTAAGATTCGTATCTTCCAGAATGTAGCTGATGTCCTCCATATTAGGCAGGCCCTGATAATCAAGGATCCCAAGGACCACATGTTTTACCCCCAGCTCATTGAACATTCTGGCATCTTCCTTCATGTTCTCGATGTCTTCTCTGGAATACCGAAAAGAGGTGCTGTGTGGTCTTAACATCACATTGACAGGAATCGTAACAGAGCAGATCACCTGCTTGACAAGTCCGTAGCTCGGTGTAAGACCTCCCTCAGACAGCGACGAAATCAGCTCGATTCTCTCTCCACCATTCTTTTCAATTGTCACAGCATCTTTAAGGGTCTGTGCAATGATTTCGAGCATTGCGTCTCACCTCCATTTCTGTATACTGGATAAAAATATGCTCCTTTTTAGAGTATAACCCAGATTTGTTAATGCAAGCCTATCTTATGGTAAACAATTTATGTCCAAATGCCATATTCGTCAAATCCGACTCTTCCGGTTCATGTGCGGTCAATTAAGAATGATTCAGTCATCCTTCGCTTCCATTCATAGCGATGCTCATCTATACGCTGTTTTTTGATATAACGAGTTTTTTACCAGAATCATCCCTTGATGTACAATGAACTCACAGAGAACTCGACCTTGTGATAGAAAAACCTAAGGAGGGTTTATTATGAGAAACAGATTTTCGAACAAGGGCATGATGCCTTTCGAGGAACTCATGACCGGGCTGAACTGGGACTATCCCGATATGCCGAAGCGTAAACTCATCAAAGTGGACATCACTGAAAATGAAACAGACTATGTACTGCTTGCTGATCTCCCCGGTTTCAGAAAAGAAGATATCAGTGTAGACTATGAAGACAAGAACCTTACCATCTCAGCCAAGAGAGAGACAGCTCATGACGATCAGACCGAAAAATATCTGATACAGGAAAGAACCACCGACATGGTATACCGAAGATTCTATATTGACGGAATTGATGAGGATCATGCCGATGTTTCCTATACAGACGGCGTACTGAAAATTGTGCTGCCAAAAGTCAGAAACCCTGAAGAAGGCAAAAAAAAAATTCGACATCAAATAGATCAGCAGGTACATCCGCTCCTCACTTCTTTTATTCTCTCCGATGAGATTAAGATAGTCAAAAGTGTGTCCTCGTATTCAAACGGACAGCATAAAAGTCCCATAGTGACAGGCCAATCACTATGGGACTTTACTCATTCACTTTAAAGTTAAAACGATATAATATGAATTCTTCTTCCATAAATTCTTGATCGAATTCCTAATAGTTCGGATGAACACAGCTGTAGTACTCGTCCAGTGTAAGACCGCTTTCACTGATTTTCAGAGCCAGATCTTTCCCGACATATCTGAAATGCCATGGTTCAAAGACATATCCTGTAATGGCTTCTTTGCCCTCAGGGTAACGCAGGATGAATCCAAACTTCGGCGCATTGGCTGCCAGCCATTTCCCTTCTTTTGTGTCGGCAAACAGAGACTTCGTCCATTTTGAGGAGTCTGCCCCTCCGATGTCAAAGGTCATTCCAGTCTGATGCTCACTGTGCCCTGCTCTTGCGGAGTAAGTTTCTGCCACCTTCACGCCATCCTCACTGGCATATCGGTTAAACAGCGTCCCCTGATAGGCGTAGGATCGAAAGCCTGAGAAAAGACTGAGTTTTATTCCAGCACGGGACGCTTCCTGATTCATTCTGCTGAAAGCCGCTCTTGCCTCAGGGTTTTCTCCCGGATTAAATCCTTCCGGAAGCTTTATGCCTTTATTTACAATAATAATTCCGTCTGCTGGATAAACTGAGTTCCCCACAAGATATTTCCCTGATGCATATCCGGTCTGTCCATTATAAGTTACCTTATGCCAGCCGTTCTCCACCCCAAGACTTGTGAGGTGAACACCCTTTGGTAAAGTGAGAATCAGTCCGTTTGTCGCCGCAGGCCCTGTCCTCATATTGAGGGTCGTGGTGGTATAGTAGATGGTTGTCTGGGTCAGTACGCCTTTATTCTCCGGTGCAGTGACAACAGGCTCAGGCACTGGAGCAGGCTGAGGTGCCGGTTCCGGAGTGATTACCTCAGGCACAGGCACTTCTGCCGGCGGCTGAACTACTGCGGCTGGTGGGTCTGCCGGCTTCGCGGCAGAAGGTACAAGAGTTTCCACTACCTTTACAAACCTGTTGCTGGCATAGCCTACTTTACCGTTATAGCTTACTTTGTACCATCCATCTTCTCCAAGGTAGTTCAGTT
>DAMDIS010000023.1:0-2164 GCA_032100885.1 Proteiniclasticum sp. | reverse complement strand
GTTCCGCGCCCTTAGGGAGAACCTGAACGATGCCGAAGGCTTTTGTCGGTCCTGATCTCATGTTGAGTGTACCTGTTGTATAGTACTTCCTGTTGCTCACCATGTCCCCCTCAACTGGTGCTGGGGTTTCTACAGGCTTCGCGATGTTTTCCGCAGGTGCCGGTGCGCTCTTAACCACACTGAGAAACTTTCCTGAGGCATATCCTGTTTTGCCTCCGTAGGTAACCTGATACCACCCGTCTTTCTGAGCATGAAAGACTGCAGTTGCCTGACTAGGCATGGTACCAATTCTTGTGTACCCGACGCCAGGACCTGTTCTGATGTTCAGTGCACTTGTCGTTTTCACCAGGTTCTCACCTGAAACTGAAGCAGCCGGTGGCTGCGCAGTGATTTTCTCTTTTCTGACAAATGCGCTGCTGACATATCCGTTTTTTCCCCCATAGGTGACCTGATACCAGCTTCCCTTTGATGCAATGTATGTGATCTGTTTCCCCTTGGGAATGGTCATGAGGATGCGGTTTGATGTACCTGCGTCTGTCCTCATGTTCAGATTTGATGTGGTCTTGTAGATCATCTCATCCGCGTAAGCGGTCTGTATACTGCCAAGTCCTGCAATGATGATCAGTACCGGAATAACAGCTTTCAGTTTCTTCTGCCTTAAGATCATGTTCCCCTCCTAATATACACATTTCATATTCCATTATATCGTAAGGTCTGATTTTTATGAATACAATATTTAAATTATTACATATCTTTATTCTTGATTTATTTCTTTGTATATTATTGTAAGGTGTTATATATTATATTTTAAATATATATGTCCATATCAGAAGCAAATTCCAACTTCATCATCTGCTGATATCCACTGAAACATTCCGCCGGGTTTTATTGAGAAAAAAGACAGGAGAACATCCCTTACCATCGGACATTCTCCTGTTTCTAAAATCTGAACAGATCAAATATGCTTTTCTTTATTCTTTTCTTCTTCTTCACCCTCACCATATCAGACCAGGGTCTGTATGGAAGCGGCTGGATCTCTTCCCCCTTGATGAGCTTTGGTCCGTTTTCCATGATGTTTTCATAAAGCTCGGGATTGAGTTCCTTCACGGTTTCATAGGCATGCCTGATTCTCATATCACGGTTCTTGTCTTTATGGCCGTCCGAGCCGATGGCATGAAACATATTTCGCTCGATGAGTTTCTTTGCAAAGGTTTCTGTCTTCTCTCCAAACTGACCGATAAGACTTCCGGCGTTTAGCTGAAAGTATACACCCAGATCATGAAGATGATATAGGGCTTCAGGATCCTCTCTAAGCGCTTTATTTCTCTCCGGATGTGCAAGGATAACCTGGTATCCCTTCTTCCTGAGTTTATAGAAAAGGCCTTCCGCATACTGAGGGTAGTCCAGAAGATTGTATTCTATGAGTACGGTCTTCGAACCGTTGTAGCCGAAAAGCTTTCCGCTCTCCAGGTCCTCCATGATTCCTTCACTGATCATGATCTCCACAGAAGGGACGATCTCTATCCGGTCTTCGAATTTCTTTTTGAGAAAGCTGAATTTCTCGCCGTATTCACTGCGGTTCTCCATGGCAGTCTCATAAAGCCCGGGATTGTGATGTGGGGTCATGGCCACAATCTTAACCCCTTCACTTATGGACTGCTCTATCATCTTTAACGACATTTCAAGGTTTTCACTGCCATCATCCACACCAAACAAGATGTGAGAATGAAAATCAACCATCTTTCAAAATCCTCCAATAATCATGATGTCAAACAGAAGAAGCTGCGGATAATATCGACAGCTTCTCAATCATCTATTTTCTAGTTCTTTTGGCTGTTCTAGGCGCGGGCTTTTTGTCTTCATAGGAATAGTAATAGTAGTAGCTGTTGTCGTCAATCGGAATCTGACTGAGCACTACCCCAAGGATATTTCCTTTGACCTTTTCCAGAAGATCTTTCGCCTGCATGATTTCGTCTTTCTTGGTCACGCCATGCTGAGCGACAATGATTGTGCCGTCGGAGATGGTTGTCAGTACCTGCGCGTCTGTTACGGCAAGTAGAGGCGGTGTGTCAAGAATGATGGTATCATATCTGTCTCTGAAGATTTCGATCAGCTTCTGATTTTTTCTGCTGCCTAGAAGCTCTGACGGATTCGGAGGAATTGC
>DAMDIS010000022.1:14786-23946 GCA_032100885.1 Proteiniclasticum sp. | reverse complement strand
GGTCCCAGGAAACCGAATACCTCTCCTTCTTCCACTTTGAAGGATACATCCTTCAAAGCGTAGTTTTTGTCTTTTGTATATGAATAGTTGAGATGATCTACCTGAATCATTTTTATTCCCCCTAGCTTATCCCGTTTTTAAGTACATCAAAAAATTTATCCAGTTCATCCATGATCTCCATGGAGTATCCCTTATCCCTGTGTTTCTCGAAGTAGTACTCGACAATGCTCATCTGCATAGAAATGAGCATTTTTGCGATCATCTGAAGATCAAGATCAAGGCGGATATCGCCGGTTTCCTGACCCTTCCTGAGAAGTGTGATGAACATCTCATCCCCTTTGACGCTGAAAGCGGATCTCAGTTTCTGTAAAATGCCGCTGTTGTCTCTCATCATACGGTTACCGATTTCCAGGTAATCCGGATTTTCAAGCGCAAATTCGATGGCTGACCGGTACATTTCTCTCAATGCATCGTAGAAGCTCAGTTCACTGAAATTCAACATGGATGGTGTAAGGTACTCGATCTTCTTTTCTCCGATTTTGCTCATGATATGGAGATAGACATCTTCCTTGTCATTGAAGTACTGATAGAAGCTGCCTTTGGAGATTCCACTTCTTTCCACGATCTTGTTGATGCTGGCGGCATCATAGTTATTGTCCCTAAACTCAATGACCGCCTCCTCGAGGATCCTGTTTCTTTTGTCCTCAGGAAGGTTAAAGAATGTAGGTTTAGGCATGTAATCGCTACCTCCTTTTATGACCACGTGGTCATATGACTTGTTGGTCACATTATAATCCCATTTCAGTTCATCTGTCAATAAATATTCCTGTAAACATCTGACGAAATGTTTGAAAGTAGTGATAAACTGGTAATAAAGAAGAGAGCCGCCTGGAAGGCTTTTTATTCCTCTGCCCCTGAAAATGATGTCATTCTTAAGATATTATGAGAATCTGATAAATATTCGAAAAACTATGGTATATCGCTGGAATTAAGAGTAAAATACATCAGATAATATTAGTTCACGAGAAATTTAGGAGTCATATTTATGATCAAAAAACTGGAGCGCATGCTCTTTGGAAACAGTCAGAACATCAAATACTATGCGCTGAACGGCATTCTGTTCACCATGGTCACCGTACTTTCAAAAGGCTATGCCATCAAGTTCCTTGACAGGCTCGGAGGCGACGATATCCACTTCAGCCTCTTCAATGCGCTGCCTGGTTTTATCGCCATCTTCACGACCATTCCCGGCATTCTCATGATCCAGAGAGGTGAGTCGAAGAGAAAGACCCTTGGCATTTTCTTCTATATCTCAAGATTCATGCCTCTCCTTCTGGCGGCAGTTCCGTTTCTTGAAAAGGAGATCCAGCCGATCGTGTTTGTACTGATTTACGGACTGATGAATTTTCCGGAATCCATTTCCGCCACATCCCTTCAGGACTACACAGGAGATATATTTCTCCCCCATGAAAGAGCTGATGCCCTGTCGGTGAGGAACCAGATGTCACAGATCTCTCAGGTCACCATTTCCATACTGGTCGGATTCATCCTTTCGCTTTCGTCGGTGAACAGGACAGTCATCATCATGTATCAGGTCTTCATCGTACTGAGTTTTCTCATCGGACTGAAAGAGATCAACTACATGTACAAGCTCGATCCCATTGAAAAAGACGACATCAGAATCAGAAGAAAGGTGCCGAAACTGAAGAAATCCCTTAAAGGAATCTTCTCCCATCGGGAATATGTCGGATTCCTCGCATGCTCCCTGCTCTTTCATTTTGGATGGCAGATGGGATGGCCTCTGTTCAACAGCTATCAGATCAAGTATCTTGGTGCCAACGAAATGTGGCTCACCATCATCAATGTGCTTTCAAGTCTCTTCATGGTGCTGAGCTTTCCCGTATGGAAAAAGATCATCAAGAAACGTGACTATAAATTCACCATCGCACTGGCAACATTCGGTATGGGCATCACACCCATCCTATATATGCTTTCGGGAAACCTCGTCGTACTGACCCTCATGCAGCCGGTGACAGGATTCTTCACCGCAGGAACAACCGTCGCCATACTGGGATCTCTTCTTGCGGTAAGCCCGGATGAGTACAGAACCATGAGCGTAGCCGTTCATGCAACGCTGACAAGTATCACCCTGGCTACAGCCCCGCTTATCGGTACCTATATCCAGGAGATGATGAATATACAGGGAGCCCTCCTTGTTACAGCAGTACTCAGACTCCTTGGCAGCGCGGTCTTCCTGTACAGGTTTCTCATCAGCATCAATAAGGTTCCGGCACTTAAACTCGGAAAAAAGTAAAAAAGTGATTGAAAAAATAGCAGACAAACGTACAATGTGATATTATTTATTTAGAATACCAAACAAAAAGGAGATATTGAATGTACAGCATCAGAGCAACTTTCAAAAACAAAGGATTAAAACTGACCCCGCAGAGGATTGCTGTCTATGAATATCTTCTGGGTACAAAAGAGCACCCATCAGCAGAAACCATCTATTCAAAACTCATTCAGGATTTTCCGACCATGAGCTTCGCCACAGTTTACAAGTCGCTGAAAACTTTATGTGAGGTTGAGCTGGTTCAGGAAATCAATCTCGGTGAGGGAAACTTCCGATATGACGCTTTCATTGACGAACACGCTCATTTCCAGTGCACGTCCTGCAATCGCGTCATGGATATGATGGATGTATCCACCAGGAACATGCTCCTTGAAGCGTCAAAAAGCAGAGAGTTCATTGTTGAGTCAAGCAAGCTCTACTTCTTCGGAAAATGCAGAGCCTGCAAAGAGAGCGAATCCTAAGTCACGGTAACCAAACAGCGCCCGGAACTGTCCTTAGCGGGCAGTTCCAAGCGCTTCTTTTTTTGCCGTCTTTTTTCTTCACCTGATTTTCACTTCAGGGTGCCTTTCACTATATCCTTCAGTTTTCCAGACAAAGAAAAAGTGCTTCGAAGCATCAGCTTCTCAGCACTTTTTCCTGTAATGGAATGGTTATTTTACATCATCATTATACGCATCCGCTTCAGATTTTATTCATCTTCAGGTAGAAGATCTTTGAATACCAGGTCTATGACTTCCTGCAGATTCTCTTTTGAGGTGGAAGAGTAGAGGATCAGTTTATCCTGATCGGTCAGCTCAAGCGTCTCTCTGATGAGCTTCTCGCTTTTTCTGATGTCGTTTCTCCTGAGTTTATCAAGCTTTGTTCCGACAACGATGACGTCCTTCCCGTAGTATCTCAGGTAGTCCATCATGGCAATATCGTCACCGGTAGGCTTATGTCTTGAGTCCACAAGAAGTACGAACCTCTTGAGATACGGACTGTTTACGATATAGTCCTCAATGATCTTTCCCCAGGATGCCTGTGCCGTCTTTGAGATCTTCGCATAGCCGTAGCCCGGAAGATCCACGAGCATTGCGCCCTGGTTGATGAGGAAGAAGTTGACAAGCCTTGTACGGCCGGGTGTATTGGAAACCTTCGCCAGCTTTCTCCTGTTGGTCAGCGCATTGATGATGGTCGATTTTCCCACATTGGATCGTCCCACAAAGGCAACCTCAGGGTGTCCGGTTTCAGGATACTGGTTCTGCCTTACTGCAGATGTTATGAAGTCTGCACTTTTAATTCTGATCATGCTTTTTCCACCTCCAGAAGGGCTTTTTCCAGCACCTCGTTGACTTCTTTGACGGGAATGAAGGTCAGTTTGGATAAAATCGACGGCGGCAGCTTCTCCATATCATACTTGTTCTTTTCTGGGATGATGATGGTATCGATGCCTGCTCTTGCGGCAGCCAGAGATTTTTCCTTCAGTCCACCGATGGGGAGTACTCTTCCCGTCAGTGTGACCTCACCTGTCATGGCGACATTATGTCTTGCCTTTCGCTCGGTCAGTGCGGAAACCAGAGCTGTGGTCATGGTGATTCCCGCAGAAGGTCCGTCCTTTGGCACTGCACCTTCTGGTACATGGACATGGATATCCTTGTCCTTGTAGAACTTAGTCTCAATGCCCAGCTCCTTGCTGTTGGCACGAATATAGGAATAAGCCGCTCTTGCGGATTCCTTCATGACATCACCCAGCTGTCCTGTGAGCTCAAGCTTCCCTGTACCGTCCATAACGGTCACTTCTATAGGAAGGATGTCTCCGCCGAACATGGTCCAGGCAAGGCCTGTAACGACACCTACACGATCTTCCTTAGCCGCACGTTCATACATGAACTTCGGATGTCCGAGGAACTTTTCGATCATCTGCGTGTTGAGGGTCACTGACTTCTTTTTCTTCTCCAGCATATAGGCGATGGATTTTCTGGTCAGTGAGGAAAGGGATCTTTCCAGATTACGCACACCGGATTCGATGGTGTATCCTTCTATGATCATCTTTATGGCATTATCCGATATTTTCAGTCTGTCTTCAGTAAGGTTATGCTCCTTGAGCACCTTCGGAATCAGATGGTTCTTCGCAATGTTCAGCTTCTCCTCATACGTGTAGCCGTTGATCTCGATGACTTCCATTCTGTCCAGAAGCGGTCTTGGAATGGTATCAAGGGTATTTGCGGTGGTGATGAACATGACCTTTGAAAGATCCATTTCAACTTCAAGGTAATGATCTCTGAACGTGGAGTTCTGCTCCGCATCCAGCACTTCAAGAAGCGCATCTGCAGGGTCTCCTCTGAAATCATTGGCCATCTTGTCGATTTCATCAAGGAGGAACAGAGGATTCTTGCTTTTCGCCTGTCTCATGCCATAGATGATTCTTCCTGGTATGCTGCCCACATAAGTTCTTCTGTGCCCTCTGATTTCCGCTTCGTCACGAACACCACCCAGGGACATTCTGACAAAGTTTCTGTTCACGGCTCTTGCCACGGATTTCGCGATGGAAGTCTTACCGACTCCAGGAGGTCCGACGAGGCAGATGATGGGGCCTTTCATGGTTTTGGCTGTATTTTTCACGGCAAGGTACTCAATGATTCTGTCCTTGACATCACTTAGACCATAATGGTCCTTTTCAAGAATTTCTCTTGCCTTGATGATGTCCAGATTGTCCTTTGTTTCCTTGTTCCAGGGAAGATCGATGAGCCAGTCGAGATAGGTCCTTATGATTCCGCCTTCCTGGCTGTAGCTGCCGCTGTTACGGAGGCGGTCAAGCTCATAGAACGCTTTTTCCTTGGCTTCCTTGGGCATTTTCGCTTTTTCGATCTTTTCCTTGTAGGCGAAGTATTCCTTGGCATCTTCGTCGTATTCGCCCAGCTCATCCTGGATGGCCTTCAGCTGCTCACGAAGATAGTATTCCTTCTGAACCTTGTCGATATTGCTCTTCACCTTGGTGCCGATTCTCTTTTCGATCTTTGCAATTTCCAGTTCCTTGTTGATGATGACCAGAAGCTTTTCCAGTCTCTCCTTGACATTCAGGCTCATCAGAAGAACCTGTTTGTCCTCAGGTTTCAGCATAAGATAGGAAGCCACCGTATCGGCAAATCTGCCCGGTTCCTCGATATCTTCAAGAGATACCAGCGCTTCCTGAGGCATGTATCCTGTGTGTCTCCCATAAGCCTGAAGCGTCTCTTTTACGCTTCTGACAAGAGCTTCGTCTTCCACGCTGCTCACCTTGTCCTGAACTTCTTCCAGTATTTCGATGCTTGCCTTATAGTAGGGATCTTCCTTGATGGAAGTGATTCTTCCCCTTGAAATTCCCTCCACAAGCACTCTTACGGTGTTACCCGGAAGCTTCAGAAGCTGCCTGATGACACATAGTGTACCGATTTCCAGAAGATCATCCTTTGAAGGATTCTCGATCTTGCTTTCCTTCTGAGGCACCAGAAAAATTTCCTGATTTTTAAGCATGGCTTCATCCAGTGAAGCAATGGATTTTTCTCTGCCTACATCGAAGTGCAGGACCATATATGGAAATATGGTGATCCCTCTTAAAGGAATCATGGGAAGAGTTCTTCTCTTTCTCGCCATAATATTACCTCTCTCTCTAAAATGGACAAACCTTTCGGTCTGTCCATCTAGTTATGCTGTTTCTTCGTTATCTTTGATTGCTTTTCGGTAAAGGATTTCCGGAGACTTTGTCTTTATGGTGTCTCCATGGATGATGACCTTCTCGATGGACTCATCAGAAGGGACATCAAACATGACTTCCTTCATGATATCTTCCAGGATGGATCTGAGTCCTCTTGCACCTGTATTTCTCTTCAGGGATTCTTCAGTGAACTCAAGCTCCACATTATCCATCTCAAACAGCTTCTTGTACTGTTTGACCAGTGAATTCTTAGGCTTACCAAGAATCTCCACTAGAGCCGCCTTATCCAGGCTGTTCAGTGTGACCACTATCGGCACTCTGCCTACAAATTCGGGAATAAGACCAAATTTCAGAAGATCTCCAGGAAGGATTTCCTCCAGAGTCTTTCCTACATTCTTTTCATGCTTGGACTGAATATCCGCACCGAATCCGATGCTGGACTTCTGTGTTCTCTTTTCGATGATCTTTTCGATCCCGTCGAAAGCTCCACCCACGATGAAGAGAATGTTTGTGGTATTGATCTGAAGCAGTTCCTGATGAGGATGCTTTCTTCCACCCTGAGGCGGAACAGAAGCAACCGTTCCTTCAAGAATCTTCAGAAGCGCCTGCTGGACACCTTCACCCGATACATCACGTGTGATGGACGGATTCTCCGATTTTCTTGCGATCTTGTCGATCTCGTCGATATATACAATTCCTCTTTCGGCTTTCTCCACATCGTAATCTGCATTCTGGATCAGCTTCAGAAGGATGTTTTCAACATCTTCGCCCACATAGCCTGCTTCCGTAAGGGTTGTCGCATCAGCTATCGCAAAGGGAACTTCAAGGAATCTTGCCAGTGTCTGGGCAAGAAGTGTCTTACCTGAACCTGTCGGTCCCAGAACAAGGATATTGGACTTTGAAAGTTCCACATCATTCTTCTTGGGATAGTTGATTCTCTTGTAATGGTTGTAAACCGCCACTGCCAGTGATTTCTTGGCTGACTCCTGACCAATGACATACTGGTCCAGATGCGCCTTGATTTCCTGAGGCTTTGGAAGCTTGGTAAAGTCGTGCTCATTTTTCTCAGTGAGCTCCTCCGCCACGATTTCCGAACAAAGTTCGATACACTCGTCGCAGATATATACGCCCGGTCCTGCGATCAGCCTTTTGACCTGATCCTGGCTTTTTCCGCAGAATGAACATTTCAGTAGATTTTTATCTTCAAATTTTGCCATATTTTCACCTCTTTAACTTGAACACCTGCAGGTTCGCTGCAGTTCCTATGATTGCTCACAGGAAGTTCCCATTTCTTCGTCCTCGATATCTACTAACTCCATGGGCGTCTTGATTTGGATTGTCCTTATCCTATTCTACCATTACTGAAGGAAAACCACTATGGTTTAACTGCTGTATGCTTTTCCAGTATGCTGTCAATCAGACCATACTCGATTGCCTGGTCTGCACCCATAAAGTTGTCTCTCTCTACGTCATTCTTGATGACTTCTATCGGCTGTCCTGTTCTCTCGGACATGATTCTGTTCATCTTGTCCTTGATCTGCAGGATTCTTCTTGCATGAATCTCGATGTCTGTCGCCTGACCCTGATATCCGCCAAGTGGCTGATGGATCATGATTTCGCTGTTAGGCAGAGCAAATCTCTTACCCTTTGTTCCTGCTGTCAGAAGGAATGCACCCATGGATGCCGCCATACCGACACAGATTGTGGCAACGTCTGATTTGATGTAGTTCATCGTATCGAAAATCGCCATACCTGCTGTGATGGATCCGCCTGGACTGTTGATGTAGAGATAAATGTCCTTGTCCGGATCTTCACTTTCAAGGAAAAGTAGCTGTGCCACCACAAGATTTGCTGTGACATCATTGATTTCACCTGAAAGCATGATGATTCTGTCCTTTAAAAGTCTTGAGAAAATATCGTAGGATCTTTCTCCTCTATTGGTCTGTTCTACTACCATTGGTACTAAACTCATTCTATTACCTCCATTACTTTAAAACTTAATTTATCGTATGTCCCAGTATACCTAAAATTAATTAAATTCTACTTAAAGAATCAGTTAATTAATTTTAAACAATTTAATTGTACCTCTTATTGTACACTAACCCCGTACAAAATCAAATACCCTGGCATTCATAGTGATAGAAATATTGCCAGAGAATCCAAGTCCCTGGCAATATGAACTCATTTATTTATGGAATTGCTTCTGGTCTATATTATGCTCCTGATTAAGGAACTCATACCAGAATGAGCGGATTTCTTTTATTATTCGTGATCGTGACCTTCGTGGTCATGTCCTTCATGGTCATGTCCTTCATGGTCTTCGTGGTCTGCATGTCCATGATCATGGCTTACAGTGATCTCTTTTTCGGTAACCTTTGCAGATTCAAGAAGAAGATCAAATACCTTGGCAGTGGTCACTTCCATCTCAAGGTCCTTTCTGTTGTTCTTCATGAGCATTTCTCTCAGCTCTTCCTTCTGATCGCCGTACATGTTTGTGATTTCATCAGCCTTTGCACTCACTTCTTCTTCAGTCGCTTCAATGCCTTCCTTGGCTACGATGGCTTCAATAAGAAGGTCGTTCTTCACAACGTTCTTCGCGTTGTCTCTGAACATATCTCTGATGGCGCTTTCATCCTGGCCGGTCATCTGCAGATACATTTCCTTTGAAATTCCCTGCTGCTGGATTCTCTGCTCGAAATCTCTGACCAGTCTGTCTATGCTTGATTCAACCATAGCTTCTGGAATGTCGATTTCAGCCTTTTCTGCAAGAGCCTTGATCAGGTTGTTGTTCAGCTCGCCCTTTGCTCTGTTTGCCGCATCTTCTTCAAGACCTTCTCTGATGCTTGCCTTAAGCTCTTCAAGTGTTTCAAATTCTGATACTTCTGAAGCGAATTCATCATCAACTTCAGGGAATTCCTTACCCTTGATGTCAAGAATCTCCACATCAAACTCTGCATCCTTACCCTTGACTTCTTCAGCCTGGTAGTCTTCAGGGAATGTGACCTTAACAACCTTCTTGTCTCCGACCTTTGAACCGATCAGCTGATCTTCAAAGTCTCCGATGAACATTCCGGATCCGATTTCAAGTTCGAAATTGTCGCCTTTTCCGCCTTCAAATTCCACTCCGTCAACCT
>DAMDIS010000022.1:0-14776 GCA_032100885.1 Proteiniclasticum sp. | reverse complement strand
CGTTGAAGTTGATGACTGCTATGTCTCCCTTTGCAAGTTCAGCGCCTTCTGGCTTGGATTCGATTCTTCCGTTTCTTTCAACAAGGTGCTCGATTTCATGATCGATGTCATGGTCTGTTACCTTGATGACAGGCTTCTCAACTTCCAGTCCCTTGTACTCAGGCAGATCGAATTCAGGATATACTTCAACTTCAGCTGTATAAACGAAGTCCTTTCCTTCCTCCATCTGTGTGATGTCGATCTTTGGGTAGTCTATAGGCTTGATACCCGCTTCTTCAATAGCCTGCGGATATGAATCATTCAGCAGGAAATCGCTGGCATCATCAAACAGGACTTCAATTCCATAGAACTGCTTAACGATGGCAAGTGGTGCCTTCCCCTTTCTGAATCCCTGTACGTTGAGATTCTTCACGTTTTTCTTGTAGGACTTTCTGATTGCCTCGTCAAGCTTTGCAGCCTCGACAGTCACTTCCAGTTTCACCTTTTTTGCATCTACTTTTTCATGCGTTACGTTCATTAATGATATCCTCCTATACCCGTTAAGGGTTTGTTTTCAAACTTATAATATTATAAATGAAATGACTAAGCATTTCAATGACTATGGTGTTAATCTTTCCAGATATCTCATGCTTTCCACAAGATCATCCAAAGAGGCGTAGTTTTCCTTGTACACTTCGATGATTCCCGGGCCCTTGTATCCTAAGGATTTCACCCGTCTGAAGAGCTCAGTGAAATCATAGGTGCCGCATCCCGGAAGAAGACATGAATTTATTGTGTCGTGATCGTTCAGATGAAGATTCATGAGATCTTCTCCGTAGATATCGAGATACTCGAACGGACTTCTGCCGGCTTTTACTGCCTGCTTCACATCCAGGGTGTATTTCAAAGGTCCCTTCACGCTGTCCTTTAGACGCTTGAGGTAGTCAAGGTCGCCCGAAAGGCACCAGGAAACATTCTCCTGTGCCAGGGCTATGCCGTGGTCATTTGCCTCATAGACCATTTTCTCATACACATAGACGATGTCCTTAAATGTCATGTTCTTATGAGGTCTCTTCACCAGTCCGTGGAAGGTATACGCTTCAGCTCCAAGAATCTTCGCAAACCTCAGAAAATCCTGATAGATCCTGAAAAAATCATCTCTTCTTCTTTCATAGGCATCAAAGAGATACGGTTCGAAAGCCAAGCTGACCGTGTGTACGGATCTGATGCTCACATCTTCCTCGTCCATGATGCTTTTCAGCTTCAGGGCATAGTCTTCTGTAAACTCAAAAAAACTGTTCGCAAAAACCTCAAATACCTTGAATCCCTTACGGGACAGAAGCTTTACCGCATCTTCCGTCAGGACTTCGGGGTAAAATATCGCTGTTGAAATTCCGATTTCCAAATATCATCACATCATTTCTAAAATTCTTCTCTTGTCTTTTCAAGACAAAAAGGACACCCTGATCATTTTTCTGATGTCCTTTCCATTATACTATGATTACCCTATTCCTGTATGATCTTGTAATCAGAAGTCAGGTAATAGGTTTTTCCCTCTTTTTCAAATTCAAGACCTTTTCCGGTCAGCTCCTTAAGAACCACATCTGTACCGAAAACACTCTGGAAGTTTCTATGGGACAGAGGATTAAGCTCTACAATGTAGAGGAATCTTCTTTCGTCAAACCATGGCAGCTGGGACATATAGACCACTGTGTCTTCATCGAGGAATCTCGGCTGCTCTCCCCAAACAAATTCGCCGTTGTAGCTGTCCAGAATCTGCTGCTTGGTAGCGGAATAGGTCTTGTCCTTCTTGGTATAGACCTTGTAGGTGATGTCTGTGACATTCCCTTCAATATCCACAAGATAAAGATTCTGTGTCTCGCTGTCCAGAATGACCAGCTGATTCTTTGCTGGAGAAATACTGCTTTCCATGCCTGGAAGCTCCAGCGATGGCGCAAAAATCTCTGCACCGTTCTCTTCTATGACTTCAAGGGAGACTGCCTCGCTGCCTGGCAGAACAGCTGTGACGTAGACTTTCTCTACCACAGGTTCTTCCTCCACCGGAGTCTCTGGTTCCTCATTGACTACTGTTTCAGGAAGCTGCTCGAGAATCTCTTCCTTCTGAACTTCTTCCTGCGCAATATCCTGTCTGACTTTTTCGATCATCTCCATGATCGGTTTTCTGAAAATGAGTATCATAGCAGCCACAAGGATGATAAAAAACAGTAGATTTCTGAAAAACCTCTTCCTTCTCTGTCTCTTTTCGTATTTGCTGCTGAATATACTTGTCTTGGACATCCTTCTCATGTGCACTCCTTATTTTCTGATGGGTATTCCGCCTTTGCCGCATCCGCAGCCTGAGCCGCTTTCACCAGGTTTCTTATCCTTGCAGCAGGACTTTTTCTCCACCACATAGTTCTCCGTGTAATCCTCGTAGTCATAACCGTCTTTCAGAAGGTCTTCCGTCATCATAATACAAACACCTCAGTTCCTTCGATCGCTCTTTCAACCAGTTCTTCGCTGTCCAGTGCCTCTTCGTGCTTTTTGATGTACTGAAGTTTCGGCTTGGTTACAGGATGCTTAGGCACAAAGATCGTGCAGCAGTCTTCATAGGGAAGTATGGACGTTTCATAGGTTCCGATCTTTCTTGAGATCTCCATGATGTCCCCTTTATCCATGGCAACAAGCGGCCTAAATACCGGTCTGTCACCGGCATCATCTGATACCACAAGGGCTTCCATGGTCTGGGATGCCACCTGTCCGATGCTTTCTCCAGTGGTTACGCTCTGGACATTGTATTTCTCCGCCAGGGCACATGCGCACTTCATCATGAACCTTCTCATGATGATGGTCAGCTCGTTCTCCGGACATTTGTCCATGATCGCCATCTGGATTTCTGTAAAGGGCACCACATGAAGGATGACCTTTCCGGTGTATTCAGAAAGAATGGATGCAAGATCTTTGACCTTGTCTTTTGCTCTCTCGGATGTATAAGGATGGCTGTGGTAATACGCCGCATGGATCTCGATTCCTCTTTTCGCCATCAGAAACCCTGCAACTGGAGAGTCGATACCGCCCGAGAGCATAAGCATGGTGCTGCCGTTGATGCCGTAAGGCATTCCGCCGATTCCTTTTTCCTTGGAAACATAGACGTAAGCCATGTCGCGGATTTCGATCTCCACAGCATGGTCCGGATTTTTGATTTCCACATGATACCCGGTGGTGTTTTTGAGAATATGCGCACCCACAAGGGCAGAGAATTCCATGGAATTCATCGGGAAGTCTTTGTTTGCTCTTTTTGTGATCACCTTGAAGGAAGACCCTTCAGGATGGTTTTTCATGACAGACAGGGCAAGATCCTTGATCTTCTCGATGTCTCTTTCTGTCTGAACCACTGTACAGACTTCATATACACCGAATACCTTCTTCACTTTTTCTCTTATTCTCGAAACATCCTCTGCCTGGATAAACCAGCGGTTCTGATCGATAAGGAAAGAATACTCTTCTTCCTTAAGCACATTTTTGATGTTTTCCTTGAGCTTCTTCTCGAATCTTCCTCTATTAAGTCCTTTAAGGAAAATCTCAGATGCATATTTTATCAGTAATAGTTCCACACTATTTCCTCCTTAGAAATTTCACTGCTTCTTTTATGGTTTCTGCTGCATATTTCACTTCTTCTGCAGTTGTCTTTTCTTCAAAACTCAGTCTGATGCTGCCCTTGATTTCTTTGTCTTTAAGACCAAGAGCAAGCAGCACATGAGAGTCCCTGGTGTCTTTGGACGTACAGGCTGAACCTGTAGATACATAGACTCCCTTATCGCTGAGATAATGAAGGAGGACTTCTCCCCTCATGCCCGGAATGGAGACGCTGAGAATATAAGGTGAGCTTTTCATCGCATCAGAATTCACTTTCAGTCCTTCAATGCTGCCAAGTTCATCGGTCATGAGCTTTTTCAGCAGAAGAACATGGTTACGGTTCTCTTGCATCTCGCTTTCTGTGATGGTGGCTGCCTGAGAGAAACCGACGATCGAAGGTACGTTCACTGTTCCTGCACGATATCCCCGTTCCTGTTCGCCTCCGATCAGAAGCGAAAGAGGCTTAAGCCCTTTCCTTATATAGATGAATCCGCAGCCCTTTGGTCCATGTATCTTATGGGCAGAAACGGTAAGAAAGTCGATGTCCATCTTTCTCACGTCAATCTTGAACTTTCTGTAGCCCTGGACGGCATCCACATGAAACTTGGCTCTTGAGCTTTTTCTTCTGATGATCTTTGATATCGCTTCCGGGTCATGAAACGCTCCGGTCTCGTTGTTCACCATCATGATGGAAACAAGAGCGGTATTTTTATTGACCTTGTCTTCCAGGTCCTTTAGGTCAATCTGACCACATTCATCCACAGAAAGGAAATCGACCTTGACGCCCTGTGTCTGTGCATATTCCATCACTTTCAGTACGCTTGGATGTTCTATTTTAGTAGTGATAAAATGTGCACCCTCCTTGATCAGGGACTTGATGATATGGTTGTTCCCTTCTGATGCACCTGAGGTGAAGATGATCTCTTCTCCAAGTGCATTGATGGTGGATGCAATTTTCTTTCTGGCCATTTCCAGGACATCTTCGGCATCTCTTCCGATTTTGTGGATCGAACCCGGATTGCCGTATACTTCCCTTAGTGCTTCTGTCATGGCTGAAATGACTTCAGGTTTCATCCTGGTCGTTGCAGCGTTATCTAAATAAGCTTCCATTCTATCACCTTCATATTAATTCACTGATTTACTTTATCACAACATCCCTTAAAGCTCAAGCTGAAGTAAGGATTCGTAGATTTTGCTGATGAAGGGGCTGATTTCTTCAGAAAGTTCAATGACTCCCTGCTGAAGTCCTGTGCTGCCGCCCCCCCTGAACCTGAATTCTTCTCTTGCTTTTTTAACGAGCTCTTTCGCATCCGCCTTAGTTCCTGTGAAAACAAACACTCTTCCATCTCCGCGGTAAAAGACGGCAATCTTCCCTCTTTTGACCATATGTCCGCCGATGCTTTTGATGAGATCATCCTCATGAGTCACCTCTTCCACAACCACATCATCCTGATAAGTCCTGGCAAGGGCTTCAGCAAGCTGATCAAGAAGCGTCATGGTCTGCTTCCTGAAATCGTCCCGCTCCTCCACAAGGCTTCTTACTCGGAAAGGAAGCTCGTCAAGGTTTACGCCAAGCTCTTTCTTCAGAAGAGTTACAGCGTCCTCCATTTCGGATATATACTGAAACGCACGATCTCCGGCCATATAATAGATCCTGCTTCCGCCTTTATACTTTTCAACAGCAGTGATCTTGAAGAGCCTCATGTCCTTCAAAGACCGGACATGGGTACCTCCGCATCCGCACCAGTCGATCTTTCCGACCTGGACGATCCGGATATTGGACTCAACCTGCACATCTTTTCTGAGAGGAATGTCTCCCAGGTTCCATTTGTCCCGGTAATAGACAGAAACGGGAAGGTCTTCACCGATATAGTCATTGACCGATTTTTCAGCTTCAAGTATGATTTCCTCACTCACTTCCACATCGGTATCAATGGTGGAATGCACCTTGCCCATATGAAAGCTGACCGTTCCGACATCAAACCTGTCCTTCAGCACGGCGGTCAGCACATGCTGAGCGGTATGCTGAATGCTGTGGTCGTCTCTTGTTTCTTTGGAGATGACACAGTCCACCGGCATATTGATGGTCAGTCCCGAAAATGAGGCAAGCTTATGATAGATTTCATCGCCCTCCGTAAAGACCTCAAGCACCTCATAGCCGTTTATGGTGCCCTGATCTGCAGGCTGTCCGCCCCCTTCAGGATAGAAGTAGCTGTTCTTCAGGGTAATGAGCACCCCGTCCTTTTCTTCGCTCACGGACTTTATTCTGGAGGAAAAACTCAGGACATCCTGATCGGTCTGATAAAGCTTCACAAAAAACCACTCCCATACGTTATTATCATCCCCTATTGTACCATTATACAAATTGCGGTGCACTTAAATTGTCCTTAAATCCTCGACCTGATTGCAAGTTCTGGTCTAAATTTTCGAGGTTAAGACTGCTCATCTTCCACCAGCAGTTTAATCACATTTAAATAAATAACACGTGAATCTTAATTTCGTTTTAATTTAAGTGTCCTATAATGACTTCAATGACCAGTCAGAATGAGAAAAAAAGAGGGGAAAGAAACATGGAAAAAAGATTATATAAGAATACCGACAACAAAATGATTTCTGGTGTACTTGCAGGATTTGCGGACTATCTGGGCATCGATGCCACCGTACTGAGAATCGGATACGTACTTCTCAGTATCGTTATGGAAGGGTTCCCAGGACTCATCCTTTATATCGTGCTCGCCATCGTCATGCCGGAGATGAATGCCGAAGACAGACAGAGAAAGGCATACAAAAAGGAAAATGCGTATCGGAGCACGGATACAAGCTATGGATCAAAGCCTTATACCGATGCAGACTACAAAGAAGCCGGAAACGCTGATGAACCGGACAGCAAATACAAGAAATCAGGCGGTTCCTATACCCCTGACGACAGAGAATAAGAACGAGGCTCATTCTGCGATTTTTGCAGAATGAGCTTTTTTTGTTAAACCTTCTATACCCTTCTCATAACTTAATATTAATTTCACACTCTCTTAAGGGTTTTGATTTATAATGTCAATAAACAGAATATTGAAAAATAATACCAGGAGGAAAAAAAATGGAAGAATTAAGAAAACTGCTTCTCACAACCGTCGGCGCTGCTGCGCTCAGTATGGAAAAGATTGACAGCACTGTAACCGAACTCATCGAAAAAGGAAAGCTGAGTGTCAAGGAAGGCAAAGAGCTCAGAGAAGAACTGATCCGAAAAAAGAAAGAAGCGGAAGCCGATGCCCTGACCAGGGAAGATCTCAACAATGTCATCGAATCCCTTAACTTTGCAGGAAAACGTGAGGTTGAGCTTCTGGAAGAAAGAGTGAGAAAGCTCGAGGAACAGATACAGGAACTGTCAGACAGACCATAACGAATCTTTCTACAAGGTGGTAGTTTCTATGAGCGAAAACCGTGGCGCATATCGCAAAAAACGATTCAGGGAGATCGTGAGGGTCCTGGCATCCTATGGATTCGGTCATATCCTGCATGCGAAGTTCAGACATGAAAAACTGAAGAATGATCCCGAAAACCTCAGGCTGGTCTTTGAAGAGCTCGGACCGACCTTTATTAAAATCGGCCAGATCCTTTCCACAAGACCGGATGTTCTTCCTGTGGAATACATCAGTGAGCTCTCGAAACTTCAGGATAATGCGCCTCACTTCCCCTACGAAACGGTCAAGCTCATCATAGAAGAAGAGCTTATGAAACCCCTGGACGAGATTTTCGCTTCCATAGAGGAGATTCCCATGGCCTGCGCCTCTGTTGCCCAGGTGCATAAAGCGGTACTTAAAGACGGGAAAAAGGTCATTGTGAAAGTCCAGCGGCCGGATATTGAAGAAAGTCTTCTGGAGGACATCAATATTCTCATTGCCATTGTCAGAAGAGCCCCCAACACTCTGAGGGATGTACTTCTTGATCCTGTTGAAGCACTGGAAGAGATTCTGGAAACTACAAAAATCGAACTGGATTTCCGTAACGAAGTGAACTTCATGCTGAGATTCAGGGAAGAGAATTCTTCGATTAAATGCATCAGCACCCCTAATGTCTATCTGAACCTCTCCACTAAAAGGATTGTGGTACTTGAGGAGATTGAAGGAATAAAGATCAACGATACACAGCTTCTCGTCCAGGCTGGTTATGAGCCGCTGGATGTGGGACGCAAACTTGTACTTTCCTACCTATACCAGCTTTTCAGCAACGGTTTTTTCCATGGCGACCCGCATCCGGGAAACCTTATCATAAAGGACGGGAAAATCTACTATATCGATTTCGGAATCATGGGGTCACTCACGCAAAAGACAAGATCGTCGATCAATGAGCTCCTTCAGGCAATGGTCCGAAGAGATATCGGGCAGCTTGTCAATCTCATCATGGACCTTGCGGAGCAGAAAGGACCCGTGGATAAAAACGTGCTTTACGAGGACATCGAATACATCATCCACTACTATCTCCAGTCGACGCTTAAGAACATACAGGTATCCAGACTCTTTATGGATCTTTTCGATGCGGCAAGGAAAAACAATCTTAAGCTTCCGAAGGAATTCACCACCCTTCTAAAGTCACTGCTTATCCTTGAAGGCGTGCTCAGTGAAATTGCCCCGGATCTCAGCATCATGGAAATTGCGAAGGATTACCTCAAGGAAGATCACAAGATCAGTATGCTTCCTGATTTCTCGCTGGATACCCTATCTCTTCATGCCTATACTCTCGTCAAGGAGTCGCTGAAGATTCCAGTGAGCATTCAGACCATTCTCGATAATTTCATCAGCGGCAGAGGCAAGGTAAAGCTCGATATCGTGAACTTCGATAATCGGTGGGTGGATTTCAATAAAATGATCAATCGCGTTGTATTCGCTGTGGTCGTTTCCGCCATCATCATCGCCTCCGCACTGATCATCAGAAGCGGTGACGGACCGAACTTCAACGGCATCAGCATCGTGGGTATGATGGGCTTCGGCCTGGCGGGTCTTCTTGGACTGTGGCTGCTCATCTCTATTCTTAAATCCGGAAATATCTAGTCGAAGTTATGATTTTATGAATTTCATCTCATATGTGAAAGGAGCCGGAAATAACCGGCTCCTCATTGTTTTCGGATCATTTGGCTTAGGGCCAATTATTGTCAGTTTCCTTCCCAGTTCAGCTTGGCCATCGCTTCATAGAGCTCTTCTGAGGTGGCTGCATATCTGCCTGGACTGATCCTCATGGCAAAAGAAGTCATGTCCTTGTCAATGATGGCATTGAATCCTTTTTGCGTTCTGCCCTGCTGTACAAATACTGCCCGGTCAGCTCTTTGCTTCTCTTCTTGCGACCATCTCACGGAAACACCTTCTCCTTCTATTTTATAACCGTTCATGACAATATCACCTTCAAACACCTGTCTCTCTTTAGAGAGTCTGTCTGTCATGAGCTTCCCGAAGAAATGCACAACGGATTTTCCTTCCGCTTCTCCGTCTCTGTAGATGGTGACCGGTATGGATCTGTCGATCTCTTTCTCATACATCAGCTTTGAGAAGATGGACAGCCCGGCGATGAGTACGATCAGAAGAACCAGGGCCGCCTTCACTGTGTTTTTCATTCTAACCTCCAGAAATTTATTTTTGATCTTTCATATCCGTTATTTCCATATACTGTTTTATAGAACCTCTTCATGACTGATTTAGCATCATTCATCATCAAAAAGCGCTCAGGGACTTATTCATGATCCCTGAGCGCTTCATTGTGTATTTTCTGCTTGCTAAACATGGGCTTCAGTCTGAATGCTCATACTGAAGTATCGAATTGCCTCTTCCTTCTTGTCCATCTTGTAATAGACATTTGCAAGGTCTCTATAACGCTTTGCAAGTTCCCGTGTTCTGCCCTTTTTGATGAGCATGTCCAGAGAAACACTGAGGTAGGTTTCCGCCATGTTGTAGTTTCCGCTTTCTGCCAGAAGAATTCCCTTGAAATAGTAGGCTCTCTCCACACAGTTGGGATTCTGATTTTCAATTGCCGCATTCACCACCATATCCACATACTTTGATGCTTCCTCATAATGTCCTGTACCCACAAATTTATTCATGGCATCCATGATCATTTCGATATTGTCGGACATCTTTTCAGGTGATATGATTCTGGCCGCTTCAGCCATTTCTTTGTACGCTCTATCCGCATCTCCTTTTTCCAGAAGCTTCACTGCAAGGAAGTACTTGGCCTTGGCGTGCATTTCCGGATAATCCTTCAGATATTCATCGATCTTGTCATAGCTTTCCCTAAGATCCTCTGAAGTGGAAATGAGGCAGTAGAGAAGATGAATCTGACCCTTGGTCGCATCGTTTGACGTGATTTCCAGAAGCTCTTTCACATAAGGCAGGTACTTCTTGGCTTCATCGTAATCTTCCATGTAGACAAGGCAGCTCACCGTCATGAACGGAATCTGAAGCCTTGCTTCCTGATCGATGGAATCGGGCAGCGTATAGAAGTTGCTCATGAGGTAATTGAGAAATACCAGCGCATTCTCAAATTCCGATGTGGCATACAGATACTTTGCCATGGTCAGGCAGTACAGATACTGGGTTTCCGCATTGACGATATTGATGTAGGTTCTGTAAAGATTGGAGATTTCCACATTGAGCTCTTCAATCTTTCCTTTCTCGATATAATAGTCGACAAGCTGAATTCTTGCGAGGAAGGTCTGGTGGGACAGCTTATTGTGTTCTGTGACTTTGATGAGACCCTTGACGTCTTTTTCATAAGTCTTTGTAAACATGTTTTCGGACAGCTTTTCCAGCTGGTCTGTCACTTCCTGGATGATGTCCTTCTTAAGACTCTCTTTTTCTATGCCAAGCCTCTTGGCCACCAGATCAAGGATCCATTCTTCCGCCTGGACCTTGTCGTTTTCGATGGTGCTCATCTTAGAAACGGAAATTTCCGATCCGCAGAGGGCTTTTAGGGTCATACCTCTTTTTACACGTGCTCTTCTGATCTTTTCACCTGTGCTGAGTATTTCCATTACTGATTAACCCCCTCTTGATGCATGATTTCCATGGATTTTTCCAGCAGTTTGTAAGAATCGACATTCTTACCCTTTTCCAGATAGAACTTCGCCATGAGCAGCATGATTTCAGATTCCTGATCTTTGAGTTTCTTTTCTCTGGCAATATTCAGTGCGAGGATGAGATTATTCACCGCACCTCTGGTGTTTTTGAAAAGCGACTCGATTCTTGATTTCACCCGGTAGAGCTTTATGTTTCCTGAGAAATCCTCTTCCAGAATCATACGATCCAGATAGGAAAGAATCTCGTAGGATGCTTCTTTCTTATTGAGATGCGCATAGCATTCGGCCATGTGCAGGTACACTTCTGACAGTTTACTCTGGTTCTTGTTGTAAAAATTCTCGGCTTTGCTGTAATGAACGATCGCTTCCTGATATTCATCAAAATCCTCATACAGGATACCCAGGTTCAGCTCGATTTCACCCATCTCTTCTTCTTCCTCGAAGGTATGGAAAATCTGCAGCGACATGGTGGAATACTTCAGGGCTTCCTCAAAATTGCCTTCGATTTCATTTTTTTCTGCAAGCCTTGTCAGGAACTGACCATAGGCTCGCTTATCCGACATGATTTCGAATTTTTCATTCGCTTTGGCTGTGTATTCTCTGCTCTTGTCCAGATTGCCGATTTTCTTGTACGCTAAGGCAAGATAGAAATAGACTTTTGCGAGCATGATTTCATCCGTCAGGATGCCCTCAACGAAAAGAGCTTCAGATTTATGGAAATAACTGATGGCCATAGGCAATGATTCCTGCTCCATGCAGGTTTTAGCGACCAGCATGAAATTATCGATATATGAGCCTTTAAAGCTGTGTGTAGAATAGATGATATTGCACTGGAAAAGATAATCAAAGGCCCTCGTGAAGTTTCTCTTCTTGATCTCCAGCATACCTTTGAGATAGAGGTTCCTTGCCTTAGGCAGGATCAGATTATATTTTTCAATATACCGATCACCCTTTTCAATGTACTTGGAAGCTTTATCAAACTCTTCAAGTTCTATACTGATTTCAGCCATCTGACTGAAATAGTTGCAGATTCTGTCAGCTTGAGTCGTCTCCGATTCCATAAAGTATTCGACGGAAATATCCAGTGTTTCTGCCAGATAATCCAGAAGATCCATGGACGGATTAGATTTGCTTGATTCAACAAGGCTGATCTGTCCAGGTGTGACTCTGTTTCCGGCAACATCTTTCAGAGTCATATTGAGTTCTTTTCGCCTTTTTTTAACCTTTTCGCCTAATGATAGCACTTCCATAAACATCTCTCCTACAACATAAATTTCCATTTTTATTATAACATATAATACTACTAGAATAACTCAAATAATTCACATGTAGACAGATTTTTCATCTTTTTATCGTGAAAAAATGAGTGAGAATTAATAAAAATCATAAAAACATACATTGGACACATGTATTAATCGCGATTAAAACCCTTAAATTCACGAAAAAAGAGAAGGTTCCCTGTGTTGTCAGGCTCCTTCTCATTATTTGCTGCACTTTAAATTTTTCAAAAACCTTTAATGTTCATGAACTTTATTTGGTTTTCTGTCAATATTGCAATGACTTATCCCTTTAAAAATGCGCTTTTCGCAATTTCATCAGCACGGTCATTGAAGCGGTCACCGCTGTGACCTTTAACCTTCATAAACTTTACCGTCAAAACTGAGCGCATATTCTGATAAAAGGTATGATACCCTTGTGTAAGCGGATTATTTCTTTTCCATGTCCCAATAGCCCAGCTTTCTATCCCCTGATAGTCAAAATATAGTGTCAGGTGCGAAAATCCGTTCTCCTTTGAATAGGTCATTGCTTTCATTGCTCCAAGGACTTCTCCCGCCACATTTCTCATGGCGCTGTATTCTCCTTTGACCGCTTCACATTCGGAGTGAATCTCTTCCCCTTCATGAACCACGACCATACCGTAGGCATATCTCTGTGTGGTGAGCTCATAGCTCCCGTCCACATAGATGACCACACCATCCGGATCCTCTTCCTTCTTTTCCGCCGGCTTTGCAGCCGTATTGGACCTCTCTCCATCAGGAAGGTCCTGTCCATGTATTCTGATGAAATCAAGCGCTTCATCCTTTGTAGGAAAGCCCTTGAACTTGACCCCTTTGGCACCAGTGACCTCTCTCTTGCAGGCATCCCAGCTTTCCAGAATCATCGGTTTTCTGGAATGTCCGTCCAGTACGGCATAAAATTTTCCCACAGTAAAACTCCTCATAAAAAGGAGCCAGAAGCTCCTTTTAACTTTTATATTTCTTTCATTCTACATGATGAAGACCAGAAAGGTCCAGTATCATGTTCCAGGAATTGCTAGATTTCCGTCTTCAGCACCGGTTCAAAAATCGGATCAAGCTCCGGAGCAGGTACGTCCCCTTCCGGAATCAGGTAAGCTTCATCGCTTAAGTAGGACCTCTTCCTGTTCTCGAGGTTTTCATCCACAAAGCCGTACACCTGATTAAGGGTTCTTGCCGGGGTGAAGTTCATGATCTTGCCGATGTTCTCTTTCACAAGCTTAAGCGTTCTAAGGTCTCCCTGCCAGTGCTTGACCAGAATCGGAACCGGAAT
Organism: Proteiniclasticum sp.; assembly: GCA_032100885.1. Classification (GTDB taxonomy): domain Bacteria; phylum Bacillota; class Clostridia; order Clostridiales; family Clostridiaceae; genus Proteiniclasticum. The sequence continues at coordinate 1,533 of DAMDIS010000022.1, read as the reverse complement.
TTTGTTCATGATGTAGTTTGCACCAAAGAACAGGATTGCGATATCATCCATCTTTCCGATGACCGGGAGTTTGCTTGGCAGAAAATCCATGGGAACAAGCGGATACCCGAAGGTGAAGGCAATGATGACCTTATCCCGCTTTGTCACTCTTTTGTCCTTCATGAGCCTCAGTGCGAGGGCATACATGTCAGGCAGAATCATGGCATATTTGGTTGCGCTCTTTTTGTCATAGGGAACTTTGTTCATGATCATTTCCCTGAAATCGGAATAGGAATCATCTGTTTTTTCAATTCTTGCAAGTCCTTCGTTGAAGGCTTTCAGCTTGCGTTCCTCTTCTTCCCTCAGGATTCTTTCTTCTTCATCTTTTTCTTTGTTCGCCTCAGCCTGCATGGCTTCCACATCAGCTGCGATTCCTTTGAGTCTCAGAGACAGAATGCCATTTTCCATGAGGAAGTGTTCAACTGTAAGGTGCACATGAGGCACCTTCTGAAGAGCTTCATCAATATTTACGGACAAGGCCTTATCTTCATAGGAGAGGCCCATGTCATCTGCTTTTTTTGCGGCAGTTTTTGAAGCCAGATTGAGGACGAATTTCGGAATGCCGATCTTGAGCACTTTTACGCGTTCAATCTTCAGCTTCATGATGTTGTCCAGTACACTCAGAATTCTGACTCTTGCAAGAAACGGTATGCTGATCCCCTTTTTATAGCTGCCTTCGATTTCGATAAAATTGTCATCCAGCTTGATGTCTTTGAAAGTCAGCTCCGGAACCTTAGGTTCCACCAGAGTTTTCAGATCATACATAATGTCTTCTGCACTTAAAGTTGTTGTAACGGATGTCACTCTCATAATTTATCTCCTTCCAATTTTTCTTGAAAGCTTTTATATTTCATATTTGAGTTTATTATAGCAACTTATCCTCATCTTAGGATGGATTGCATAAAATATTTCAATTAACTTAACAATTGAGCCTTTCTAAAGCACTTCATTGCCCTTGGGTTTAAGCGACCTCTCGATCATTACAATGACAAAAGTGATTGCAATCCCCGCTATGAGCCCTCCAATATGACCGAAGTTGTCGATATTGCTGGATGAAAACCCGGAAAAGAGATTGATGGCAAGTACAATCATAATCCTTGCAAACATGGATTTCATGGATTTCTGTCTGCCGAACAGCGCTATGACGAGAATTGCGCCAAGAAGGCCGAATATCGCCCCCGATGCGCCCACTGCAACATTAGGCGTATAGAGATAGCTCATAATGCCTCCACCCAGGGCTGAGACAGCATAGATGATGATCATCTTCCATCTGCCCACGGCCTCTTCCACGATCCGTCCAAGCGCAAAAAGCGCATACATGTTGAACAGGATATGCATGAAGTCCGCATGTAGAAATGCAGAGGTGAACAGTCTGTAATACTGGCCCTGGTTAATGAGCTCATTCACTTTCGCCCCATACTCCACAAGAACAAATATATTGATGTCGAGGCTTCGTGAAGCAGCCGCTGTGAGTCCGTAGATCACGATATTCAG
>DAMDIS010000021.1:20731-25523 GCA_032100885.1 Proteiniclasticum sp. | reverse complement strand
GTAAGTAAGGACCATCGCCAAGGATCAGGGGGTAAGCGATGCTACGGCATACAAAGCCATCAAGATCATGGAAGAAGAGGGCTATCTTGAGACTCTCCCAAGAACCGGGACCATCAGGGTAGAAAGCGAGAAAGAGAAGAAGATCGAATCCATCACCTACAATGAAATCATCCGGATTGTGGATGGTGAACTTCTGGGCGGAAAAGAAGGTGTGGAGAAGACCATCTACCGGTTCAATATCGGTGCCATGACCATGGAGGCCATGAAGAAGTATCTCACCATGGGCGGGCTTCTCATCGTGGGAAACAGGGATGAAGTGCACAGCCTTGCCCTCAATATGGGTGTGGGCGTACTCATCACAGGAGGATTCAAGGCCAGCGAGAAGAATGTCGCTCTTGCAGACCGTCTGAAGCTTCCCATCATTTCCTGTTCCTATGATACTTTTACAACAGCGTCCATGATCAATCGAGGCATATCGGAGAATCTCATCAAGCAGACCATTCCCTATGTCAAAGACATCATTCAGAAAGAAACCCATCATCTTAAGATGGACAGCAGAATATCGGACTATCTCAAGCTTTCGGAGAAATCCGGGCATGAAAAATTTCCGGTGGTGGACAGGAAGATGGTGGTTCAGGGCATCATCACCGCCAAGGAAACCCTTGGCCGTGAAGAGTCTGAACTTATCGGTGATGTCTGCAGGAAGGTCAACATCTCCATCACACCGAAAACTACCGTATCCTATGTGGCACATATCATGGACTGGGAGAACCTGCCCATCTGTCCGGTGACGGAAGAAGGTGTGCTTGTGGGCGTCATCACAAGGACAGATATCCTCAAAGCGCTTCAGGAACGTCACATGAAGCCCATGGAGACAGATACCATAGAGGACAAGATCATCAGAAGCCTTGTTGTGGAGAAAAGGGACGGAAAGTTCTACTATAGCGGAGCTGTTTCGCCGGAGTTTCTGGATCCCTTAGGCAACGCATCCAGAGGACTTCTCTCCATGCTCATGTCAAAAACCGCGATTTCACATCTTCAGAATCAGTATTACAGCTGCAGTCTGGATAAATGTTCCACAGACTTCTATGAAGTGCTGGGCATCGACGCCAAGTTTGTCATGGAAATCAACATCATCAAGACATCAAAGCTTCATTCCAAGGTGGACGTCAACATGAGATCCAGAGATAAGCTTATTGCGACCTCAAGACTCAATATCGTGCACACACTGGATGATTAAAATAGAAACCGATAGGGGGAAATGATCATGTTTTATCATGTCGTACTATTCAAACTGAAAGACAGCAGCGAGGAAAACCTCGACAAGGCAAAGGAACTTCTGCAGTCCATGGAAGGGAAAATCCCGCAGCTTAAAGGACTTACTGTAGGAAAGGATGTTCTGAACTCCGTAAGAAGCTATGACATCTGCCTCATTACGACTTTCGACTCACAGGAAGACATGGATGAATACCAGATACATGACTATCATGTAAATACCATCCTGAAGAATTTAAGACCCATGCTGGAAGCTTCCAAAGCGTGCGATTTCTTCGCTTAACTTTACCCTGAAACCTGCGACATCTTAAGAAAGGAAAGTAACTATGGAGAAAGCGTTCGCCCATCTACATCTGCATACGGAATTCAGTCTTCTTGACGGTTCGGCAAAGATCGACGGAATCATAAGACGAGCAAAGGAACTGGGCATGAAACATGTGGCAGTGACGGATCATGGTACCATGTACGGGACAGTCGAGTTCTACAAGGCAGCGAAGAAAGCGGGAATCAAGCCCATCATCGGGTGCGAGATCTATGTAGCCGCAAAGGACATGAGAATCAAGCATCAGGACCCTGAAAACACCACCCATCATCTGGTTCTCCTCGTCAAAAACGAGAAGGGCTACGAAAACCTCATGAAGATCGTGTCAGAAGCTTCCCTTGAAGGGTTCTACTACAAGCCACGTGTCGATCATGCATTTCTGGAAAAGCATGCCGAAGGACTTGTGTGTCTGTCGGCGTGTCTTGGCGGAGAGGTTCAGGAATACTTCAACCTCGGTATGCCGGATAAGGCAAGAGAGGCAGCGCTTTTCTACAAGCGTGTCTTTGGGGGCGACTATTATCTGGAGCTTCAGGACCATGGACTGATCGAGCAGAAGAAAGTGAACAAGCTGAACATCGCTCTGGCAGAGGAGCTTGATATTCCTCTTGTCTGCACAAATGATGTGCACTACCTCAAAAAAGAGGACTCAAGAGCCCACGACATACTTCTCTGCATCCAGACGGGCAAGACCGTGGATGAGGAAAACAGGATGCGTTATCCTTCAGATCAGTTCTACCTGAAATCCTATGAGGAAATGTATGACCTCTTCAAGTATGTCCCGGAAGCGCTGGAAAACACCGTAAAAATCGCTGAAGAATGCAATTTCGACTATGAATTTCATGTATCGAAGCTTCCGAAGTTCCCTCTTCCTGAAGGTACGGATCCATATGAGTACCTTGTGGAAAGGACGTATGAAGGAATGGTGGAGAAATATGATGCGTTCAAGGCGTATCGCGGGAAATCACCCGATATCCCCTATCTCCGAAGCCTGGAGGATGAAGAAATCAGGTCCATCATCAAGCGGATCGACTATGAACTCGACATCATGAATCAGATGGGTTATGTGGATTACTTTCTCATTGTCTGGGATTTCATCAAGTTTGCCAACGACAACGATATCGCCACAGGTGCCGGAAGAGGAAGTGCTGCAGGTTCCTGTGTTTCTTACTGCCTGAACATCACGAAGATCGATCCCATAAGATATAACCTTCTGTTTGAAAGGTTTCTGAATCCGGAAAGAATATCCATGCCGGATATCGACTCGGATTTCTGCTACGAGAGACGCGGAGAGGTCATCGACTATGTTGTCGCAAAATACGGCGCGGACAATGTGGCTCAGATCATCACCTTCGGTACCATGGCGGCAAGAGCCTGCATACGAGATGTGGGCCGTGCCATGAACTATCCTTATGGAGAGGTGGATCAGATCGCAAAGATGATTCCTTCGGTTTTAGGCATCACCCTGGATAAGGCCATCGAGATGAATCCGGAGCTTAAGCGGGTCTATGAGGATGACGGAAGAGTCATGGAGCTTCTGGATATTTCAAGAAAGCTTGAAGGACTCTCAAGGCATTCCTCCACCCATGCTGCAGGTGTAGTCATCTCAGAGAAGCCTCTGGTGAACTATGTTCCGCTTCAGAAGAACGATGAGTCCATCGTGACCCAGTTCACCATGAATACCCTGGAGGAGCTGGGACTTTTAAAAATGGACTTTCTAGGCCTCAGAACTCTTACCGTCATGCGCGATACCGTGGAAATGGTCAGAGAGAGCAGCGGAGTGTCCATAGACATCGACATCCTGGAAAGGTCACCTACCTCTGCAAGGAGCTGGAGCCTATTCTGTCAGTAACCTACGGTGTAATTATCTATCAGGAGCAGGTTATGCAGATCGTAAGAGACCTTGCGGGCTACTCCCTGGGCAGGTCCGATCTTGTCCGAAGAGCCATGAGCAAGAAAAAGCATGATGTCATGGAAGAGGAAAGAAAGAACTTTATCTATGGCCTGGTTGACGACAAAGGGAATGTGATCGTTCCCGGATGTGTAAGAAACGGCATCGACGAGAATGTTGCAGGCATCATCTTCAATCAGATGATGGACTTTGCAAGTTATGCCTTCAATAAAGCCCATGCAGCGGCTTATGCTGTTATCGGCTACCAGACGGCTTACCTTATGAGATACTATCCGGCAGAGTTTACTGCCGCAATGCTGAACTCCTTTATCGGGAATGCGGACAAGTGCTTCTCCTATCTCAGATTTGCGAAAAGTCTGGGGATCCGCGTGGTTTCTCCGGACATCAATGCTTCTGAATTCAAGTACAAGGTGAGAAACGGCAACATCGTCTTTGGTCTTGGCGCCATAAAGGGTGTCGGTAGAAATATGGTGGATGCGCTTGTGGAAACAAGAAACAAGGGCGGACGATATAAGTCCATTATGGATTTCATTGAAAGAAATACCTCAGGCGGTCTCAATAAGAGAGCTGTGGAAGCGCTCATCAGATCTGGTGCATTCGACGGACTGGATGGAAACCGTGCCCAGATGCTTGCGGTCTATGAGAAGATCATGGACAGCTTTACCCAGAAAAGCAGACGGAATATCGACGGCCAGGTATCGCTATTTGGAGATCTTCTGGAAGATGACGATACTGTTCAGATCGAATATCCGAAGCTGAGAGAATTTGATCATAAGGATCTTCTCTTTATGGAGAAGGAAATGACCGGAATGTACATGTCAGGTCACCCTCTGGACGAGTATGAGGAGACACTGAGAACTGCGGTCAGCCATAAGATTTCGGACATACAGACGGAAAACAGCGAAATCCTTGATGATGTCAGGGATGATGCGGCCATGTTTGCTGACGAAATGATGAAGAAGAGCGGATTCAAGGATGGTGACAGAGTGATTCTTGGTGGCATGATCAGAGACATTTCAAGAAAAATTACGAGAAATTCCGCCATGATGGCGTTTCTTAACCTGGAGGACCTTTCCGGAGTCATAGAATGCATCGTGTTTCCCAAGACCTATGACAAGGTTGTGGCTTACCTGAAGGAGGACAGCATCGTTCTTGTTCGTGGAAGACTTTCCATAAAGGAAGAGGAAAATCCGAAAATCATTGTGGAATCTTTAAGCGATCTTGTTCCGGTAAAGAACACAAAACTGTATCTGAGATTCAAGAATATGGATGATGCGAAGCTTATG
>DAMDIS010000021.1:18606-20721 GCA_032100885.1 Proteiniclasticum sp. | reverse complement strand
GCTTATGGTCAGAGCTTTAAGACCTGTACTCAGGACCTTCAGCGGAGAGACACCTGTAATCGTGGTGGCATCAGATAAACGTGAAGTGATGCAGCTTGCGAAAGAGCTCTGGATCGACGGAGATTCTCCTGTCATCCGAATGCTCATGGACAAGCTTGGTGAAGAAAACGTGAAACTGGTTGAAAATTAACAGGTTTTAAAGTGATATCACCAGTTCGTGTTAACTTCTTGAAATCATTTCATATAAGAGATACAATAGTATGGGCTAAATTTTTTTGTGGACGGAAGATAAACTCTTCTGCCTCTATTTAGGAGGATAATAATGAAGAAAATCGGTATATTAACCAGTGGTGGAGATGCGCCAGGAATGAATGCGGCAATCAGAGCCGTTGTAAGAACAGCTTTAGTCAATAACATTGAAGTAATGGGGATCTACAAAGGATATCTGGGACTTCATGAGGGAGAGATTCTTCCCATGGACAGAAGATCGGTATCCGACATCATACAGAAAGGCGGCACCATACTCAAAACTGCGAGGTTTCCTGAATTCAAGGATCCTCTGGTAAGAGAAAAAGCAGCACAGGTTCTAAAAATCTACGGAATAGAAGGCCTTGTGGTCATCGGTGGAGACGGATCATTCATGGGGGCAAAAGGTCTTTCTGAACTGGGGATAAAGACCATAGGCATCCCGGGTACCATCGACAACGATATGGCCTACACGGACAGAACCATCGGTTTCGATACTGCGCAGAATACAGTCATCGATGCCATCAACAAGATCAGAGACACATCTTCTTCTCATCAGAGAGTATCCGTTGTTGAGGTCATGGGCAGAAACTGCGGAGACCTTGCCCTTTACTCAGGACTGGCCGGTGGTGCAACGACCATACTTGTACCCGAGAAGAAGTACACGAAGGAAGAAATCATTAAGACTGTCATGGACGGAAGACGACACATGAAGCATCATAACCTTGTGGTCATTGCAGAAGGTGTAGGCAACTCCGATGAAATCGCCAAGGAAATCGAGGAAATTTCAGGAATTGAAACAAGACTGACTGTACTTGGACATATACAGAGAGGTGGAGCACCTTCAGCCTATGACAGAATACTGGCTTCAAGGCTGGGTCACCGCGCTGTGGAACTTCTTATGGAAGGGAAATCAGCTCGAGTTGTAGGAACTGTAAGAGGAGATATTGTGGATTATGATATCCATGAGGCGCTCAGCATGGAAAGACCTTTCAATGAAAAGCTGTACCAGATCGCCATGGACCTTGTTTAATAGGGAATAGGAGGATGAAAATGCGTAAAACGAAAATTATCTGTACCATCGGACCGACATCAGATTCTGAAGAAACCATCAGGGAGCTGATTCAGGCGGGGATGAATGTTTCAAGACATAATTTCTCTCATGATGACCATGCAAATCACAAAATCAAAATGGAGAGGGTTAGAACTGCGGCAAAGGAACTTGGCAAGCAGGTTGCAATACTTCTTGATACAAAGGGACCTGAAATCAGAACTCATGATTTCAAGGATGCACCGGTACTTCTTCATGAAGGCAATATGATCGACATTCATACCAGAGAAAGAATTATGGGTGATGCTGAGAGGTTCTCTCTAACTTATGAGAAACTTGCTGAAGACGTGGAAATCGGTAACAGAATCCTCATCGACGACGGTCTGGTTGAGCTTGAAGTGGTTTCAGTCAATCATGAAACAGGCGTATTATCCTGCAGAATACTGAACTCAGGAACTGTTTCAAACCACAAGGGCATCAATCTTCCCGGAATCAAGACTCAGCTTCCGGCACTGACCGAAAAGGATCTGGATGACCTTCGTTTTGGTGTGGAAATGGGTGTAGATATCGTTGCGGCATCTTTCATCAGAAAAGCTGATGACGTTCTGGCCATAAGAAAAGTGCTCAGAAACCTCGGCGCAGATGACATATTCCTGATGTCCAAGATCGAGAATCAGGAAGGTGTAGATAATGTAGAGGAAATCATCAAGTTCTCCGACGGAATCATGGTGGCAAGAGGAGATATGGGTGTTGAGATTCCACTGGAACAGGTACCTGGCATCCAGAAGAGAATCATAGAAATGTGCAACCTTTCAGGA
>DAMDIS010000021.1:14156-18596 GCA_032100885.1 Proteiniclasticum sp. | reverse complement strand
TGTTGTTACGGCAACTCAGATGCTTGAGTCCATGGTGAGATATCCAAGACCAACAAGAGCTGAGGTATCAGACGTGGCCAATGCTATTTTCGACGGTACCGACTGTATCATGCTTTCGGGTGAAACAGCAAACGGAAAGTATCCTGTTGAAGCGGTAGAAACAATGGTCAAAATCGCTGAAGATGCTGAGAGCAGAATCAAGCATGACAAGGTGATTTCTAAGCTTATGCTCACCCATGCGGCATCTGTTCCTACAGCAATCAGTCTTGCAAGTGTAACGACAGCCTACGAGCTTGGTGCATCTGCAATCATTTCCGCTACAGTATCCGGAAGTACTGCAAAGAATGTTTCAAGGTTCAGACCTGAGTGTCCGATTCTTGCCATTACGCCAAGCAACTCCGTTGCAAGAAAGCTGTCTGTATATTGGGGTGTTTATCCCATTGTTGCAGAGCTCTATAACTCTACAGATGAAATGATCGATACCACAGCAGATATTGCCAAGAAGCTTGGCTTTGTCAAAGATGGAGATCTTGTGGTCATCACTGCTGGTCTGCCGATTAACTTTGTCGGTTCCACAAACATGATTAAGGTGCATCTCATCGGAGAAGTGCTGCTTCAGGGGAAGAGAACCCACGAGACAATTCAGGTAGTCAGCGGAGTGGTCAAAAAAGCCATTTCACTGAAAATGGCTGATGAAAATGTTCAGACCGGAGACATCCTTGTGGTGAATTCGCTGACTGATGATTTCATGAACATCCTGCATAAGGTATCAGGCGTTATCGTTGAAAGCAACCAGGTGACTCCGGAGATATCCGTGGAAGCGCTGAAGCATGATATTCCGATTATCGCAGAAGCCATGAACGCCATGTCCGTTCTGACAGAGGGCACTCTTGTGACCATCGACGGAAAGAGAAGTCTGGTCATCAATGGAAGAACCAATCTAAAATCATAATTATGAGGAGCCTCCGGGCTCCTTTTTAAATCAGTAAAATTAACAGATTGTACATAATTACGTTTAGTATTGATAGACAAGAGGTTTAGCAATAATCAGAGTTTTACTTGCGTAAAATTAATAAAAAGTTTACAATTAAGATACAATAAATTTACATTTGAGCGGTTTCCTAGTGATATAGTAGTAAATGTAAAAAATTGAATTATTGGCAACTGATTCAAAACTTCAGCACCCTGCAAATGGGTGCATTTTTTTTGGGCGTTTTGCTGAATATAGCTTATAATGAAAATAATAATTGCAAAGTGATGAGGATTTTAAGATGAAGAAGAATGAAGAACATATATTAAAGATCGTTGATCAGGGACATACGGGTGAAGGGATCGGAAAATCGGATCATTATCCTGTTTTTGTGGATTTTGCCCTTCCTGATGAAATGGTCAAAGTTAAGATACTGAAAGCCAACAAGAATTACGGCTTCGGAAAGATCATGGAAATCATGGAAGTGAGCCCTGAAAGAGTGGAACCGCCTTGCCCATATTACTATAAGTGCGGCGGCTGCCATATCATGCATTCAAGCTACGAAGGTCAGCTGAGGTTCAAGAAGAAGAGAGTGAAAGATTCGCTGGAGCGGATCGGAAAGATCAGGCATGTAGAGGTGGAAGACACCATAGGTATGGAGAATCCTTTCCGGTACAGAAACAAGGTTCAGATTCCTCTAGGGCGACAAAATGGAAAATTCATCTCCGGTTTCTATGCAAGACGTTCTCATAGAATCGTAGATATTGAGAGCTGCATCGTACAGCATATTGATGGAGATTATGTGCTGAACATCTTAAGGGACTGGGCGGAAGAGTTCAAAATCTCCACCTATCTTAATGATGATGTCATAGACAGAAAAGGAATCCTAAGACATCTTATGGTGAGAAAGGGATTCAGGACTGGAGACCTTATGGTGGTCCTGGTGGTGACGACTAAAGATGTTCCACACCTTGATGTTCTACTTGATAGCCTGAAGAAGCTTGATGGATTCCAGTCACTTCTTCTGAACATCAATGCTGAAGATACTAATCTTGTTCTGGGCAGAGAAAATGTTCTGATTTATGGTAAATCTGTTATAGAAGATTATATCGGGCCATTTAAGTTCAAAATTTCCCCGCATTCCTTCTTCCAGGTAAATCCCGTTCAGACGGAAGTCATGTATGAGAAAGCTCTTGAATATGCAGGGCTTACAGGTGAAGAAACCGTATTTGACTGCTACTGCGGTGCAGGAACCATTTCTCTCTTTCTGTCACAGAAAGCGAAAAAGGTCTATGGAATAGAAATCGTTCCACAGGCAATTGAAGATGCGAAAGTGAATGCTATGGAAAACCATGTGGAAAACGTTGAATTCCTTGTGGGCAAATCTGAAGAAGTCATAGTTGATCTTATAAACAGTGGTATAAAAGCAGACATAGTAGTAGTTGATCCCCCTAGAAAGGGATGTGATATCAGACTTCTGGAAGCGATTAAAGAAATCGCACCTGAAAAAGTAGTCTATGTTTCATGTGATCCAGGATCCCTTGGTAGAGATCTGGGGATACTTGAGTCCTTCGGTTTCCGCACAGAGAAAGTGACGCCTATTGATAATTTCCCCAATTCCTATCACGTTGAGAGTATAATTCTGATGACGTATTGTGGTTCAGGGGGCGAAAAGTAGAAGTTGACCACAACATATAGTGGTTCAAGAGTGATTTTGGAGCAAAAAATGAGCGAAAAAACACCGTTTTTTGACCCCTATTTTTGGGGTGCTTTATAGATGACATAGGGTAAAAAGAGTGATGACATTATAAAGGTGGAAAAATTGATGGCTCAGAAAGAGGGAGAAATAATCCTCTGGGATGATAAGAATTTTATATAATCTAATGTAGTGGTAGTTGTTTTGAAACAGCTACCACTATAGTTTTTTAATAGTTTGAAATTTTATTTCAAACTATTATAGAACCTACAATATTTGTGTTTTTAAAATAGGTTTGTATAGAAATCACCCTTTTATGGTATTAATGTCGTAATAGATGGTTTTGAGATATTTCAAATAATATAAAAAACACTTGAATAAATGCTCATATAACTATTGACATATGAGAAAAACAATAATATGATAAATACACAACGTATGAATGCTTGCTCAAGTATTCAGATGAAATGATTTAAAAAGAGGTGATAATATGACTGAAAAATTTAACTCAATTGAAAGATGTGACTGCAATGTAATTCATGAGGATATTGTAAATCAAGTTAGAGATAAAATGCCTCAAGAAGAAAGCCTTTATGATCTAGCAGAATTATTTAAAGTATTTGGAGATTCAACACGAATCAGGATATTATGGGCTTTACATGAAGCTGAAATGTGTGTTTGTGATATCGCTGTATTACTTAACATGACACAATCAGCAATTTCCCATCAGCTGAGAGTCTTAAAACAAGCTAATTTAGTGAAAAACAGAAAAGAAGGGAAAGTAGTATATTATTCATTAGTTGATGATCATGTAAGAGAAATATTTGACCAAGGTCTAATTCATATCAACGAGAAGTAGTAATGTGGTATAATAGAATATTTTTTGAAGATATTTGGGCAGATATTTAAGTCTTCATATCAAATGAGCTATGTTTCAATAAAATTTGAAAAAGACTTGTAGTATTCAAAATAAAATTACAAATAATATTTAGGAGGATTTAATAATGAAAAAGAAATTTATACTTGAAGGTTTAGATTGTGCAAATTGCGCGGCAAAAATGGAAAAGGCTATTAATGAGCTTGATGGAGTGAAAGAAGCTACTGTTAACTTTATGACCACAAAACTCGTTATTGATGGTGAGGATGAAAAAATGCCAACAATAATAGCAGAGGCCGAAAAAATAGTTAAAAAAATTGAACCCGATACAACTATGAGAAAGGCTTAAAGGAGGCTATTTAGTATGACAAAACGACTATGGCGAATAATTATTGGTGCAGCCGTGTTAGCTACAGCAGTATTGCTTAATTTAAATAATGAATGGTTACAGATTGCTCTCTTTATAATAAGTTACATTATTGTAGGTGGAGATGTTGTAAAAAAAGCTGTAAAAAATATTTTTAAAGGTCAAGTTTTCGATGAAAACTTTTTAATGAGTATTGCAACAATTGGTGCATTTTTTATTGGTGAGTATCCTGAAGGTATTGCAGTTATGCTGTTTTATCAAGTTGGAGAACTGTTTCAAAGCTATGCAGTTGGCAAGTCGAGAAAGTCAATTGCAAGCCTTATGGATATTCGACCAGATTATGCAAATGTTAAAAAAGGCGATGAACTTGTTAGGACTGACCCGGATGAAGTACAAATTGGAGATATTATTGTAATTAAAGCAGGAGAAAGAATTCCTCTTGATGGCAAGGTAATAGAGGGAAGTTCAATGATCGACACATCGGCACTTACTGGTGAATCTGTTCCTCGTGAAGTAGAAGTAGGAAGTGA
>DAMDIS010000021.1:12531-14145 GCA_032100885.1 Proteiniclasticum sp. | reverse complement strand
TAATTGCAGTTTTTTTAGCTATTATACCGCCTCTTGTTATAGACGGGGCGACTTTTAGTGTTTGGATATATAGAGCACTAGCATTCCTTGTGGTATCCTGTCCGTGTGCTTTAGTTGTTTCAATTCCTTTGAGTTTCTTCGGTGGAATAGGTGGAGCCTCAAAAAAAGGTATTTTAGTCAAGGGTAGTAACTATTTAGAGGCATTAGCAGAAACTGAAATTGTTGTTTTTGATAAAACTGGAACACTAACGAAAGGTGTATTTAATGTACAGGAAATTCATCCAGAAGGAGTTTCCAAAGAAGAGCTACTAGAATTAACTGCATATGTGGAAAGCTATTCCAATCATCCGATTTCACTTTCACTGAAACGTGCATATGGCAAAGAAATAGACAATGGACGTATTTCAGATGTAGAAGAGATATCAGGTCATGGTGTTATTGCAACAGTAGATGGCAAAAAGGTTATGGCAGGAAATATCAAACTTATGAAAATGATGGATATCCCTTATTTCAAGGGAGAGCTGATTGGTACAGTTGTACATGTTGCAGTTAATAACCAATATATAGGTTACATTGTAATTGCCGATGAGGTAAAGGAAGATTCAGCACAAGCAATCAAGGAACTTAAGGCAGCTAATATTAAACAAATAGTTATGTTGACAGGTGATAATAAAAGTGTTGGTTCAAAGGTTGCTAAAGAGCTTGGTCTTGATAAGGTTTATGCAGAACTGTTGCCAGCAGACAAAGTTGAAAAACTAGAAGAATTATTTTCGCAAAAATCTACAAAAGGTAAACTTGCTTTTGTTGGTGACGGAATCAATGATGCACCTGTATTAGCCCGTGCAGACATTGGAATAGCAATGGGTGGTTTAGGTTCTGATGCGGCCATTGAAGCTGCTGATATTGTAATTATGACTGATGAGCCATCGAAAATTGCTACTGCAATGAAAATTTCTAAAAAGACACTAAAAATTGCACATCAAAACATAGTATTTGCAATTGGAATAAAAATAATTGTTCTTATTTTGAGTGCTTTTGGAATAACTACTATGTGGGCAGCTATATTTGCAGATGTAGGTGTAACTATCATCGCAGTATTAAATGCTTTTAGAGCTTTGAATGTAAAGAATCTATAAACTATTTTTCCTATTCACCCCTTGAATGATACCGATAATTGACGATACAATCAAGGGGTATTTTTTAATTTAAAAACTATAAATGAAAATTGGTTGGGATTTACCTTGAATTAAATGGTTTTAAAGATATGGAGGTTATGTAATTGAAAGTTATGAAGACTAAGAATCTTTAACATATATTATTCAACAGGACATTTGATGCACTAAGGTTGCACATAGTTGAGGTAATTAAACTCCTCAAAATATGTGCAGCTTTTTTTGAATCTAGTTGAGCAACTTATTGTGAAATACCCAGATTTTGTGTAGAGATAATTCGCAATCCGCTAAATGGTAAATTTGCTTATAATTGTGAAATTATCTGTAGTTGTTTTTTTTAATTCAAATTTATAGTAAAATATTACCAGTTAGAGAGGAGAGTGGAATGAAGAAAAAAATTATATTTATGACAGTTACAATGCTTATTGCTTCTAATATTACT
>DAMDIS010000021.1:0-12446 GCA_032100885.1 Proteiniclasticum sp. | reverse complement strand
CGGTAAATAATAAAGAAAATCAAATTAAAGAAAATCAAGAAACCATTCAAAACTTAGAAAATGAAAAACAAGAATTGAATGAGGAAAAAAAACAACTCAGTAGTGACTTGCAAAGTATTATTGATCAATTTACTTCCGTTGCAAGGGAAGCAGAAACACTAAACACTGCTATCACACAAAAAGAATCAGAAATACAGGCAAGAGAGAGTTTGATAAATGAAACTGATTCGAAGATTAATTCGCTCGAAAAGGAGATCAATACAAGACAAGCAGAAATTACTCTGAAAGAAATTGAGCTTGAAGAGAAAAAAGCAATACTAGATTCCAGAGTAAGATCTGCTTACATGAATAACTCAGTAGGCAGTATCTTGTATACTTTACTTGAATCAGAGAGCCTTGCTGACTTTTCTGATAAACTGATGCTCATCCATAAAGTCGTTGAGATGGATAAAGAGATTATTCAGCAAGTTAATTCCATAATGGAAGAATTGACACTAAAAAAAGCTGAACTTGAAGTGTCCAAAAAAGATTTAGTAGCTTCAAAAGATGTTATTCAAGATGAACGGGCCAAGCTCATTGAGGAAAAGGAAAAGCTTGAAACTGAAAATCTGGCCTATACATCAAAATTGGCAGAAATAAAGAAATTGGAGACAAAAAAGTCTTCCGCTATAAATTCCCTAACAAAAGAAGAGAAGGAAATAGCTTCTGATATAGGGGATATCATTGAAGAGAATAAGGAACTTCAGGATGAAATATCGGCTTTGATTAGAGCTGAAGCAAATAAGAATACGATATCTCAGGGGAATACCAATTCACAACAAAACAACACGAATGCAGGTTATATTAAGCCTGTATCAGGAAGAGTTACTTCCTCGTATGGATACAGAATACACCCAATTTTAGGATATAGAAAACTCCATACCGGTATTGACTTTGCAGCTACCTCCGGAACACCAATAAAAGCAACTAGGGCAGGCACCGTCATTCGGGCATCTTATAACTCCACTTATGGTAATAATGTTATCATAGATCATGGTAATGGGGTCACAACCCTATATGCGCATATGAGTGCACTTAACACTAGTTATGGATCAAAAGTATCTCAAGGTCAGATTATTGGATATGTAGGATCTACTGGTATGAGCACAGGGCCGCATTTACACCTTGAATTCAGGCTAAATGGCAACTTGGTAAATCCAGCACCGTATCTTGGACTTTAGAATTTAGTTAACTATATCTAATAAAACATTATCTAATAGCAAAAAGACTGCATTCCCAACTGTTTATCACTTGGAATTGCAGTCTTTGGCTTAATATAACCATTTTAAGAGGGCTTCAACAGGTTGATATCTTCCCTTGAACGTCGGTTTCGAGAAAAACAACAAAAAAGCCATTGATAAATTCCCGCGAACGTACGGTACAAATGACATCAATGCTGTCCTCTCGAGCCACGTTGAGACGGTCGTATTGCTATCAAGAGCAGAAAAGTAAGAGTGTAGAAATGTGAGTAAATAAGAGCTTTCCGTGATTTGAGGTCTGGTTCTAAGCCGGAAGGATAATCACGGATTTTTGCTTTGAGGGAAGTTATCCAAGAATGATGAAATAAAAAAATATCAGCCGAAATAATTGTTGATGTGGTGAGTTGATAAGATGATTGGCAAAACAATGGTGAGTTGATAGAATTGCTGTCAAAAAGTCAGAAAATATTTATACTTAATATTGACTGAGTCAATAAAATGAAGTATAATGAATATTAAGTGGAATTATAGCTCTGCACCAGGAGGTGAGAACTTGATAGGATTAGAATATGTTTTAAACCTCTATAACCTTCAACATATAGAACTTGCAGAAAAACTTGGCATTAAAAAACAAAATATAAACATGTGGGTGAAAGGGCGACAGAACATTCCAAAGAAATATCTACCGGTATTAGAAGAACTCTTTGGTATTGATCAGTCCTACTTTGGACGTGATCTTAGTGAAATTGACCAGTTAGAAATCCAGAAGGAAAAGCTGAAAAGAGATCTGAAGCCTGTAATCAAAAAGCATGAACAGCAGTTTTCTTTGGGAGAGATTAATGATCTTGTTGAAGTTCCCATCTATGATAAAGAAGAAATGAATGCCATAGAGCGAGATATTGAAAAGGCCAAGCTGGTATCAAAGTTTAAGGCGGCAATGGATATAGTAGAGAATAATCCATACTTGGAGACTTATAAGCTCATTGTAGAACTACTTGAAAAAGTGCAGCATGAATCCGTTCTACACAAAACGATTGAAGCGCTGGCGCATTATTATGAAGTCTTGCCTGACTGGGTAAGCAGCGAACCGGAACAAGAAGGCTTTGAAAGTGAAATTTTTGAAGTCTTTGATGATCATAACTATTAAAAGTAAAATAGTAGTAAAAATTATTAAAGCATTTAAAAAAGACTAAACTTGATTTGGGTGTGTCAAGAAGTTTGTGTAAATTCATTTAAACCTTATTCGTTTTGATTAATCATTTAGAACATTGAATCCAACGTATCCTAGTATTGCTTAAATCCTTTATGAGCTCTACCAGATTTTTTATTATTATAGTTAATCATTTGGGTCACTAGGAAGCGTTCTAGAGCATCTTCATTAGGAAATTGTGCTTTGACTTTGGTTTTTCTTTTCAGCTGTTTGTTGAAGGATTCAATAATATTATTGGAGTAAATCGTGCCTCGAATCCTTTTAGGAGATTGCGTGAAGGTTAAGAGATTTTCAATCTCTTGAAGGGTGCGAGTCATTCTCGAATAACGTTTCTCCCACTTTTCTATGAAGTTTTGGATTTTTTCTTCCCCTTCCTTAAAACTTAATGCGTGATGAATTTCTTTGAAATCGCAGGCTACCTCTTTACGATCAGAGACACGGACTTTCCCCATGATATTCCGATTAATATGAATCAGACAGCGTTGAAATTTTGCTTGAGGATAGTTTTTTTCACAAGCGTTTTGAATGGCGATCATGCCATCAGCCACCATAAGTTGCACCCTAGTTAAGCCTCTAGAAACTAAACTTCCTAATAAGTCTGACCAAGCAGCATCTGATTCTTGTGGAGCAATGAGATAATCTAAAATTTCTTTTTCTCCAGAAGAAGTAATGCCTAAAGCATTATGTACGGCTTCTTTTTGGACGGCGTCGCGTCTTAAGGGAATATAAGTAGCATCTAGAAAAAGACACACATACTGAGAATGAAAAATAGGACGAGAATGAAAAGCAGTGACTTGTTCATCTACAACCTTCGTAATATTAGAAATAGTCGTTGGACTGTAATGCGAGCCATACATTTTTTCAATTAAATCAGCAATTTCTCTAGTGGTAATTCCTTTTTCATATAGTTGAATAATGGTTGTTTCCAAGCTATCAATGCGATGGGTGTATGGAGGAATAAGAGATTGGTGGAACTGCCCGTTCCTATCTCTAGGAACCCGTACATTAATTTGACCAAACTGGGTATCTAATCGCCTCGTATACTCTCCATTGCAATAATTTCCACTATTATTGAAGCGTACATAAGGATCATAGCCTAAAATAGCGGTTAATTCACTTTCTAAAAGAGTATTGATGGTTCGTTCAAGTTGGCCACGGAAAACTTCTGTTAAATTCGTATTTTCTAGTAGTGCTTCAGCAAGTTCTTTGTTAAACTGACTCATGGGAAGACCTCTTTCGTTGATTTGGTTTCGTCGCTTTAATCATACGAATAAGGTCTTCCTTTTTCAATATCCTAATTTACACAACTATTTTACGTTCTCCTTGATTTAGATCAATTTAATTTCTTTCAATCCATAGTATTATACAATCAAGATAAAGAAAAAATAAAACAAGAAAGAAGGAAAAAAATATGTCAAGACAATTAAATTTTAATCAAGTAAAGGAAACTCATTTAAAAACATTAGCACAATATGTTCCAGTTGTAGCAAAAGTTCATGGAGGAAATCATCCAGAATTCTACCAGGTTCGTAAAGTATATGATGAACTTGCAAAGAAAGCAAAAGATGCGGGAGTAGAAAAGCCGGACTTAAAAGAGGAGTTTGTAAAATTACGTGAAATCACAGATAATTATACAGTTCCAGGTGATGTATGCGAAAGTTATGAAGCAGTATATAACATGTTAGCAGAATTAGATAAAGCATATGAAGCATAAAAGAAAATAAACAAAGCAATGAAAAGATATAAATAATCTAAAAGGGAGGAGTATGAATATGCAAAAATTTATATTAGGAAGAAAAAACCATATTACAATGGTAAGTGCAATTTTAATAATAATTGCGTTTGTCAGTAAATTAGGCTTCGAAAACGAACAAATAGCCATATGGGCATTAGTAATTGCTTCAATTTTGGGAGTTTCACCTATTGCGATTCAAGCGTATCAAGCATTAAAAGTCAAAGTAGTTAGTATTGATGTTTTAGTTACCATTGCAGTTATCGGAGCCTTTATAATTAGAAACTACGAAGAATCAGCAATTGTTACATTTTTATTTCTATTTGGAGCTTATCTAGAACAAAGGACACTTAATAAAACACGTTCTGCAATTAAAGAATTAACTCAAATGGCACCAGAAAGTGCCTTAAAACAAGTGGAAAATGGTGAGTTTGAAGAAGTAGAAATAGATGAAGTTGATGTAGGAGATATTTTGCTTGTTAAAACGGGTGCAAAAATCCCAGTTGACGGTACAGTGTTATCAGGAGAAGGGCATATTAATGAAGCAAGTATTACAGGAGAAGCGGTTCCTGTAAGTAAAAAGAAAGATTCGGGGGTATATGCCGGAACAATTTTAGAAAATGGAACTATTCAAATCACTGCTGATCGTGTAGGTGAGGATACTACTTTTGGTAAAATCATTGAGTTGGTTGAAGAAGCACAGGATTCAAAATCAGAAGCAGAACGTTTCATTGATAGATTTTCTAAATACTACACACCAGCTGTTTTAGTTCTCTCTTTTATTGTATGGATATTTTCAAGGGATATTGAACTTGCAATTACAATATTAGTTTTAGGATGTCCAGGAGCATTGGTAATCGGTGTACCGGTTTCAAACGTCGCGGGGATTGGCAATGGAGCACGTCATGGAGTCCTTCTAAAAGGTAGCGAGGTTATTAGTGACTTTAGCAGACTAGATACCATGGTATTTGACAAAACAGGTACATTAACAATAGGAAATCCCAAAGTAGCTGATAAAGAAATTTATGCAGATAATGTATATGAAGTATTAGGGTATCTAGCAAGTGTTGAAAAGGAATCAGATCATCCATTAGCAAAAGCGGTCTTAAATCAAATTGGAGAAACAAAATTATATACAGTT
The DNA here is from genome assembly GCA_032100885.1 of Proteiniclasticum sp. Lineage (GTDB taxonomy): Bacteria > Bacillota > Clostridia > Clostridiales > Clostridiaceae > Proteiniclasticum. Next base: position 7,125 of record DAMDIS010000021.1, on the reverse strand, counting down.
GAAAAAACAGATGTTGTAAAAGGTGGAGGAATTGTAGCTCATATAGAAGGTCATAAAGTTGCAGTCGGTAATGTGGCACTAATGGAGCAAGAAAATATTCTTTTAAGTGAAAAAGCTCGTGCAGATATTGCCAGATTTGAGAAAAATGGAAATTCACTTGTTTTAACATCAGTTGATGGTGAATTAAAAGCATTGATGGGTATTCGTGATCAAATTCGCCCGGGTGTAAAAGATGATCTTAAAAAGTTGAAAAAACTTGGTGTTAAAAATCTAGTAGTTCTTTCTGGTGATAACCAAGGAACAGTTGATTTAGTAGCACGTGAACTAGGTCTTACAGAGGCCCACGGGCATATGTTGCCGGAAGATAAATCAGCATATATTAAAGTACTGCAAGAAAGAGGTCAAATTGTTGCATTTGTTGGGGACGGAGTAAATGATAGTCCTTCACTAGCTCTAGCACAAATTGGAATTGCTATGGGAAATGGAACAGATGTAGCAATCGAAACTTCAGATGTTGTTTTAATGAATTCAGATTTCAGCCGCTTGCCACATGCATTAGGTTTAACAAAAGCAACCGCTAATAACATGCTTCAAAATATTATTATTGCAGTAGGGGTTGTATTAGTCCTTCTTGCCAGCGTATTCTTTAGTGAATGGATGAACATGTCAATCGGAATGTTAGTACACGAAGCAAGCATATTAGTGGTCATTTTAAATGGTATGAGGTTGCTACGCTACAAACTATGAAAATAAACAACAAATTAAGCTGTTGATGCAAATCAATTTAATGATGATAATAATCGAGTATAATAAAATCGATATAAACTAAAGGAGAGAAGAAAATGCAAAAAGCAACGATTCAATTAGAAACATTAACATGTCCGTCTTGTATGCAAAAAATAGAGAATGGTGTGAAATCTTTGGACGGGGTAAGTAAAGAGAGTTTAAAAGTACTATTTAATTCAAGCAAGGTGAGGTTGGAATTTGACGATGAAAAAGTATCTATAAAAGACATTGAACATGTTATCGACAAATTAGGTTATGAAGTATTAAAATCCCAGGTCAAAAATATTTAAGTAGCGAACCAATTAAGTTTGTATGGGAGATAGTGTTTGGGAAGCATTTTTTCCTAAGAACTGTATTAGAGGAGCTATGTAATAAATCCATACTTTGACTGATATGTTCTCACATACGAAAGCCCTCTGTGGATATGTTTCCACAGAGGGAATTTTCGATAAAAGCATTTGAGCCAATATTTCTTGACAGCTATGAATTCATCTCAAAACACGTGGAGACCGTCTGTCTGCTAACCCGTATATCTAGTATGTAAAATTAGTTCAGACCCCATATGTTGTGGTTCAACATTACTACGGTCTCGACCACGCCTGAGACGGTGATACTGATGTGGTAGAACTGCTGACTTATAAACCTCTGAAAGTGGCTTAAAATCAGGCTTTCAGGGGGGGGGATAGGTTTTGCTAAATTGTTTAAATACATTTATCATGTGGAAACCGTCTGTCTGCTGACAAGAAACTAAATGTATTAACCCCTGAGAATATGATATGCTCCCTTTATGAAAGACAGTGAAAAAGAGCCTAAATACGACATCAGGGATTGGGCACCTGAACATGAGAAAATGGGTAAGGGCGTAACCTTAAGTACTGAGGAACTTAAAAAGCTGAGGGATTTACTGAATGGAATGAGTTTATAAGTTAGCATGACGAGGTTATGAGGTGATTTATTGAATTTAGAATACTATCTTAAGAAAATTATTGATGAGAACTCAATTGATGGATTGATTAGAGAAAAAGGGCTTTATGAAGATCTTGGAAATACTTTGTTTGAGGATTTTTTTGCTTTGGCTCATCATGAAATCAACAGATTATTAAGCTACCTTAATTCAAGGATAAGAAATGGTCACTACAATGCTGCTGAAAGCCGACAATTATTGAAGTGGATAAAAATTGTTGAAGATACAATTTATGCTTTTAAGAAATCAGAAACGCCTATTGAGATTAATGAATCGTACTTTCAAGCTTTACAAGCATGCAAGGGATTTCTTTTGGAATCGGGAGGTAGTCCAATTCCTGAAGATTTTGAAAAAGTTGATATCATTGAATATGCACCTATCTTTTCAATATCTAGCAGTTTGGAGATAAAGAATTCTGAAAAGGTGACCAAGGCTTCTCTAAAACTTATCGGAGAAGGCTCATATGCTAAGGTATTTAGATATAAAGACGAATTCTATAATAAATATTTTGTTTTAAAGAGGGCTAACAAGGACCTGCTTGAAAAAGAATTAATCAGGTTCAAAAGGGAATTTGAGACAATGAATTTATTAAAGTCACCATATGTTATCGAAGTTTATCGTTATCAAGATGAAACTAATGAGTATATCATGGAATATGCGGATCAAACTATATATGATTTTATATCGAGAAACAATGGGTCAATTGAGCTGTCAGAAAGGATTTCCTTAGTTAATCAGATTTTTAGAGGATTTGAATATGTTTACGCTAAAGGATACCTACATAGAGACATTAGTCTAACGAACATTCTAATACAGAAATATGACGGACTTAATATTATAAAGATTTCTGATTTTGGCCTTGTTAAAACTAAGGAGAGCACATTGACTAGTTTTGGAACTGAACTAAAGGGTTCGTTAAATGATAGCGCACTTGAAGTACTTGGGTTTGACAAGTATAGCCTTGTACATGAGACATATGCATTGACCCGACTTGTATTTTTCATTATGACAGGTAGAACGAATCTTGATGGAATAAAAGAGGAAAGAGTCAATAGATTTGTTACAAAAGGAATACACCCAGACAACAATCAAAGATATCAGAATTTCGATGAATTGAAAAAGGCCTTTAGAGAGGCCTTCCTATAGATATAAATAAAATAAGCATCCGCCTGAGTGTCCAGGTAGATAGGTGTTTATATTTAATGATACATTAAGACATGATTTTGCTTTGATTATCTGCGACAGTGAAAAAACTATTTAATAGGTTGTATTTAATTAGTAGAAAATGAACATAGTTTTTATCTTTAGAATTAAATTAAAAACGTCAACAGCACTGAGATGCAAAAAACTTGGTGCTGTTGTTTTATATAAGTAAAAAACTAAATATAGAAACACAAAGAGGCAAAATCTTAGGTTAACTTATGCTATTCAAAATGGTGCAGGACTTAATTCTGCTGAACAAGCAATGCCATCAGTTCTATCTACAGTATTGTCATGATTTATGCAGATGAGATTGGTACAATCCCAAAGATAGGATTCTTTGAAATGATGATGATGCTTAGTGCAGGTCGTTCAAGAAAAATATCATTAGTATCCATCATTCAATCTTTTGCACAGCTTGATAAGAACTATGGAAAAGAAGGCAGTGAAATTAAAACTGATAACTGTCAGCTTTCTATCTTTGGCGGATTTGCTCCTAACTTAGAAACTGCTCAAGTTCTATCTAAGGCATTATTACATTAAAAAAGTATTTTTTACTCCTTGACTCTGTACTTAGGTACAGGAATTATAATGATGATATAACTTGATTGATTAAATATTTCAAGGGCAAGATATAGTCTATTGATGTAGCTAATGGAATAGTACTATTCCATTAAAAGTGGTAATTTTAATAACTCAAAATGAAAGGAGAACAATGAAATGTCAGATGTAATTCTTAGAGTGGAAAATTTGCACAAAGTATTTCCAATATCAAAGGAACGACAAGTGAAAGCTGTGCGTGATATTAGCTTTGAAGTCCAACGAGGAGAAATTTTTGGTTTTTTAGGACCAAACGGAGCTGGTAAAAGTACAACAATTAGTATGGTGACAACTCAGTTAGAACCCACATCAGGTAAAATCCTTGTTGATGAACAATCAATTTTAGAAGACCCTGCTCTAGCACGTAGAAAAATAGGCGTAGTTGCTCAACATAATAATCTGGATAGAGGATTAACTGCAAGGGAAAATCTAATATATCATGCCAAATACTTTGGGATAGATGATAAAACGGCAAATAAAAGAGCTGATGAGTACCTTGATAAGTTTGGACTTACCGAACGACAAAATGATTATGTGAGAAGTTATTCAGGAGGAATGGCACAACGCTTAAAAATAGCTCGTGCTATTATGCATAACCCTGATATATTATTTTTAGATGAACCAACAACTGGTCTAGATCCTAGTTATAGATCTATATTATGGGAACAAATGCTAGCTTTAAATAAGGCTGGAACCACGATATTCCTTACAACTCATTATATGGAAGAGCCAGAACAACTTTGTGATCGAATTGCTATTGTTGATAAGGGAGAGTTAAAAGCTATTGGAAGAGTTGAAGAATTAAAAGCGCTAATTCCTAGCAATAATATTATTTCGATAAAATTAGCCAATCTTGATCCGAAATTTGCTGAACAGGCTAAGACCTTACGCGAAGTAAAAAATGCTGCGATTAAAAATGGCGTACTACTTCTATATATGAAGCATAATAAGCCTGATTTCAATCAGATTTTAGAATGGGTGAATAAATTAGATTCACCTTTACAAAATATAAGCTTAAGTGCAAGTACACTTGATGATGTATTCATACATTTAACTGGAAAGGGGAGTGTAGATCATAATGAAAACAAATGAGATAAATAATAATTCGAATTGGATAGCATTTAAAGCTATGGTCAAACGTGACTTAGTAATTCAAGCAAGGGATAAATGGGAGTTTGTTTTTCGTGTAGCCATGTTACCTTTTGTATTGATTCTTCTTTACGGATATATCTTACCAAGAGTTGGAATTGTTGCACCAACTTTCCCAAATCAGATGTTTCCTGGGATGGTGGGCATGAGTATTTTGGTAACGGGAATCCATGGGACAGCAGTTCCTTTAACAATGGATTTTAATATGTCTAGAGAAATAGAGGATCGTTTACAAGCACCTGTTAATGTAAGAGTGGTGGCATTTGCCAAGATGTTTGTAGGAATTTTGGAATCATGGATTGGTGGGTTGATAGTATTACCAGTATCCCTACTATTTATGGCAAGTTCTTTAGATATAACAATAAACACTCAAAGTATTCTAATGCTTATTCCAATATTGATACTTGCTGCTATTTGCTCAGCAACTCTTGGTCTTTTGGTCGGTACAATAATAAAACCAAGCCAAATTGCAGCCATGTTCCCAGGCTTCTTAATGCCTTTGGTTTTCACAGGAGCTATATTCTTCTCTTGGAATTCATTAAGTGCAACGCCAATTATTCAAAAGCTAGTTTTAATAAATCCTTTGTTATATGTTAATGAAGCATTAAGGGCAGTTTTAACACCACAAATCACTCATATGCATTTAACATATAGTATCTCAGGAATAATCATAAGTACACTTATAATGGGTTATTTTGGAGCTAAAAGATTTGCTAACATGTCAGGTGGGAAATGGTAAATAATCATTTTAAATATAATAAAATAAAACCCTTGACTCTGTACCTAGATACAGACCTTATAATGATATTAGAAGGTGATATAAATGAAAGGTTTATCAATAGGTGAAGTTGCTAAAAAATCTAATGTGAATATTGAAACCATCAGGTATTATGAAAGACGTGGTTTAATCTCAGAACCACCTAGAAGTGAATCAGGTTATCGAATATTCCCTTTAGAAACTGCCGAGAGGATTAAATTTATCAAGCGTTCTCAAGAATTAGGATTTTCTCTCAATGAAATTGAAAAGCTTCTAACAATTACAGAAGATGAAGAGCACTTTGATTCTAAAGAAATCCTTGATTTTACTACTCAAAAAATTAGGGATATTGAATTAAAAATTCATGATCTTGAAAAAATGAGATTTGCTTTAGAAGATTTGTCTGCCCAATGTCCTGGATTAGGAAATCTTGTTTGTAAATGTCCAATTGTTGAAACTTTATCGAAAGGAGGTGGAAAAAATGGCTAAGAGATTAATTGAAGTGTTTACTTCAGGTTGTTATGTGTGTGATAATACTGTAAAGCAAATTAAAGAATTAGCATGCCCTAACTGCGAAGTGGTAGTTTATGATTTAAATAAAAAGTGTGAAACAAATGAGTGCGAAGATAAAGCTAAAAAATATGGAATACGATCTGTTCCGGCAGTAGCAGTTGATGGTAAACTAGTTGACTGTTGTAAAAACAAAGGAATTGATATTGAAACATTAAAGGCAGCTGGATTAGGACAATAATTACTTTATAGATTAGGGTAATATTTATTTACCAAGTTATTAAGAAATAAAATGCTAAGATTAGTGCAACAATTTTTATTGCTGCACTAATCTTATTAAATAAACGTTGTAGTGACTCAATGGAAGCACCTTTTGAATAGAAGTAAATAATTTACCCAGCATGTAAAAAACAGGGGACGCTTGTAAAAAATATTGCAGTAAAACATATTTTACTTGAGGAACTGATTGAGCAGGTTAGTGATACTGATTATTGATTCAGGATGCAATAGGTAAGGGATTTATCCATGCCTAATGTCAAATTTAAATGCAACAAACTCCAAATATGACCAAAATACAGTGATACCAGAGAACAGGTAGTGGAAGAGGAAGAAAGAGGAAGTGATGGAGGAATCAGGCAGCGTGGGATGAAGTATATTGGTAGAACACATCAAAGGAAGATGCATAACCAAGTACCTTTCTAGGATAACGATTAAGCCATGATTCCACTCTATGAACCATTTCAGGGTAACGGACTGAGGATCGATTCCTTTAGGAATGAACCGTCTGATCATGCCGTTATTCTGCTCATTAGCGCCTCTCTCCCAGGAAGAGAAGGGATGGGCATAATAAACTTCGGTAGCGGTATGCTTAAGACAGGAAGTAAGATCTGCAAACTCTGAACCATTGTCGGAAGTGATGCTCTGGAAAATAGTGTCAAAGGAGGTTCCGTATTCCTTCTGTAAGGCACGGATAGCCTGGCTTACGCAGGCGGCTGTTTTGCTTTCTATGAGACGGATGATGGAGTGTCTAGAGACTCGTTCTATCATAGTAAGAAGAACCTTTTCCTTCGTCTTCTTAAGCAGCACACAGTCGATTTCCCAATGTCCAAAGACAGATCTGTCATTGATCTCCTCGGGACGTTCATCGATGCTCTTTCCA
>DAMDIS010000020.1:24728-26274 GCA_032100885.1 Proteiniclasticum sp. | reverse complement strand
ATCCCAGATGATATCGCATGAGATTATCTAGGTGTGGATCAAGGGATCACGTATTATAATCTTTTAAACAAGATGGATGTAAGGTCCATGAAGACGAAAGCGATAATCCTGAAAGAGATGATGAAGCATGCAGGAGATAAGCGCTGTCTGAAGAACCTGGTACAAAAGAATATAAACCGAATTCCGGTGAAAAAAGGAAAGGATCTCATCATACCTTCCTAGCGTCTCCCAACATATCTGGAAGAACGATATAAAAAATCTGTAATAGATCAGAAAGCCTATGAGTTCAGGATCCGTTTCAGAAGGTCAGACGAGAATCATACTGTCATCATGACGGTTCCTGAATGGTTTCCTACCTGTCAGCTGCATGAAGTCATAGGCTTTCTCCTAGGATTTGATATCGATGCATACTGGATGGCTGACTATGAGCAGATCATTTCATCCGGCATGCATAACACGATGTCTTCTTTTTTGCCAGAAGAAGAACATATGTTTATAAGTGGCAAGAGTGCTTACACCATCAGAAACAAGGAGGAACTTACAGAGTTTCTAAGCAGATATCTACTGGTTCGGAATCTGGAAAGAGAAGGGATCCTATATGATTTTGGAACAGCTACAAAGGCCTTTCAGATCAGAGTAGAAAAAGGTGAGCGTATAGAGCGCACTATCAGCAGAAGTCCCAGAATATTTGAGATGACCACAGGGCATAAGCGATACAGCAGCACTTCAGAAATAGTACAAGGTCTCAATACTGAACTGGAACTTTATCATGAATGATCATTCGCTTGAGAAGATGGCTTCTCTTTTTAAAAAGATGCTTGGCAAACACAGTCAGGGTGTTGCTCCAGTGTAGACCAAGAAATACTATTTTTCATAAGAATCCTTTGCAGAACCTCTGTCAGAGCGCCACATAAAGTCTGTAGAAGCACCTGCCGGTTGCCCACTAGACATTAGCAATAAGGGAGACTGGTTTCGGAAAGACACCTCTTGAGTATCTTCTCGAAATACTATATGGTATGAATAAAGAATTGTGCATTTTATCATGATGAGAATGTATTTGAAGGACTGTGCAAAATGGTGAAGAGCATAAGAAGAAATCTCTGTCTTTATTTTTAAGAGACCTGATTTCTAAAGAGGATGTGCTCGTCTAGGGCAAGTAAGCCACCTAGATCGTAAAGTTGGAGGGACTAATGAAACTGAGTAAAATAATCACCACCAGAGAAGACATCAGTGATTGGACATCATTTCTTGAAGGGCGCTCAAAAGAGGAACTTATTGACATTCTGCTAGTGAGGCTCATTGAGGATCCGAAGTTTTCTACATCTCTGCAGAGCAGGTACGGTTCTGAAGAGATGAGTATTGATGAAACACTCGATGAATACAGAAAGAGTATTGATGATGAACTCTACGAGAAGTATCCTGATGTGCAGTATATAGAAAAGCTCTCTGAAGCCCTGATGGCACGAGCGGAGAGAGAGACAAGCCTGATGATAAAGTGCAGGATATATACTGAAGTCATCGTTATTCTTGACCAGTCCTTAAATGA
>DAMDIS010000020.1:17432-24718 GCA_032100885.1 Proteiniclasticum sp. | reverse complement strand
CGAAGAGGATGACCAGCTCATAGATATTATGGAATTGTGTCTGGAGGATATGAAATCGGCCATGGTAAATAATGAGAATGAAATGTCTGTTGAAGAGATTATGGAGGTATGGAACTTTCTCAGGAAAGCTGCCCGAGGATATGATCCATCTGATGGAAAGAACCGTATCGAGGAAGCAGGACGGAAGCTGTCTGATCTAACCAGTAAGAGAACAGGGATAAACAAAGAGGGAGGATACGTAAGAGGCGCAGAATACTATAGAAACCTGGGAAAACAGCAGATGCATGAGGATAGCGATTGAATGACTATATTGGATGAAAAATCTTATCGAGTAACGGAGGAAATGGCAAGATGAATAAAGATATCTACCCCTACATCCTGGCGCTGACCAATCTGTATGGCATGGTGCATAAGGAAAAGGTCACTGAAATATATAACCTGCAGAATACTGGCAGGATTTCCATAGATGACGTGGAAGAAATACAGAGGAATCTGCCTGAAGAAATTGAGGCTGAATGGATAGAAGTTCATAAGGGTTACTTTGTGAAAACAACAATTCTTGAGTATGATGAGTTTCAGTATTTCAGGGAGATTAAAGGGAACAAGCCCTACTACATACCAGAGAAAGAAGAGCTCATGCGATATACTGACGATTTCTACTTTGAGAAAAACAGGTCATACTATGATGTCTTAAGCCATCTTAAGAAATACTTCAAAGGGAATGAAATCCAAGCTGAAAATATGGCAGATGAGATTCAAAGTCTGTGTCAGTTTGACTTCAAGATGCAGCATATTGTAGACAGCCTGGAAGAGATGAATGTGGTGTTTAAATCACTGAGTGATATGGAAAAGATGATCAGCAAGGTTTCTGAGCTTGCGAACAACACCAGAATCTGGGAAAACAACGGTTATACGCCAAACGAGATGGCAGAAATTTTTGGACGAAAGAAAAATACTGTAGCACCTCTACTCTCCACATCGTATCAAGGTAGTGTAGAAAAGGTGAAGATGCCTGTAAAGGTTGGCAGAAATGATCCATGTCCCTGCGGAAGCGGGAAGAAGTATAAGAACTGCTGCCTGATACAGAATGGGCACTGATGAAATGAACTGCTCGAATTGCCTCGTTCTGAAAAAGTGAAAAATTGATCCTAATAGGCGGACAGTCCAACATATCTACTGTTCTGCCTATCTTTATTTTGCTGGATAAATATCGGATTGTGACAATTATTCCAAATTGAATTATCTGGTCAAAGACAGGAAAACACGTATGCTAATTTCTATCAGTTAGGGAATATAATTATGATTAAACTAAAAAATGATTCATTGATAAGTATATGGTAAGTGTGTTAAAATATTGAAGTATACATTTAACAGCTCTATTTATTTATTGATTAAAACTATGTGTATATATTAATGAAATTGAGGTTGATGGATGTTCATTTATATCTTACTTGCAATATTGTATGCAAAGTTCAAAGGCTATAGAATCAAGCCAATTCTTAAAGACTATTCATTATACCCGTTAGCAGTCGTAGAACTTGTCTATCTCTTTCTGCAGGCAAACGTTTTTATGGGGAATTACCGCTATATCGGTTATGCTTCATTATTCAAGACGCTCTACCTGTATACCCTGATTGTACCTATAGTCGTCCATAAACTATACAAAACCGGATTTATCGGATCATTACTAGTCATGACCGGGTCAATGATGAACAGATTCGTCATGAGTCAAAATGGTGGAAAAATGCCCGTATACCCAACACTGTCAAAGTATACCGGGTATTTCAGTGAAGCACCGATAGGATCAGTTGATCATATTCATGTTTTGGGGAATGAAGCGACAAGATATAAGATCCTCACGGATTACATCGATGTGGGATACAGTATTCTGAGTATCGGTGATGTACTCATACATGCCTTTATATTTATAGTGGTCTTAAACACAATCAAGAAAAACAATAAAAACATATTGAAAATTAATCAGATGCAAGAAGGGAAGGCAAAACATGGAAAATATTCAATTGATCATGACTAAATACATATTTGGATTCGCTCTTCAGAGTTTTCTTACAGTTTTAGGTATATTTACATTTAATAAGCAGAAAATAATAATAAAAGAGTATCTCTTTACAGCGTCTATTCTTACATTAGTAACATTCTTTATGAAATCACTCCCGATTGTTTTAGGCGTTCAGACAATAATGAACATGATTTTCATATATATGTTTTGTGTGATCTATCTAAAAATGCAGCCGTATTCAACTATCAAATCTACAGCTCTTTGTTTCGTTCTGATTCTTATTAGTGAGATGATCACAACAGCAGGCACAGTATTCTTTTTCGGACAAGAGAATTTTAAGATGATGATCAACGATGTTTCAATAAAACACAATATTGGTACTGTGGCAAACATCATTTATGCGATAATAATAATTCCTTTATATATCAGGTTAAGTAGAAAGGGTGATTATCATAGAAGTACTAGCGAGCAAGCTAGCTGATCGAATCGCTGTTCAGCAAGGTCTGGATAAGGAGAAACAATCCGTTATTAAATATGGATTGATTGGCCTTTTACAAGTTGTTACACTGCTTATCATAATTATATTCATTGGCGTGATAACTAATTCATTATACGAGAGTTTAATCATTTTTCTTAAGTGTCGGGTTTATGAGAAAATCCACAGGTGGAGCACATTCGAAAACAATGGGCGGGTGTAATACACTTAGTATCATATCCATTTCGTTGCTTGCTCTCTTATCAAGGTACTTATTTGCTAATCCAATTAATATCAATATTAATTATGGGATTACACTATTGGTCTATGCTTTAGGATATTTAATATTCTATCTGCGTGTCCCTGTTGATAGTCCCAATAAACCTATTGTAAAACAAGAAAAGATAAGAAGATTAAGGAAGCAGAGTTTCATCAAGCTCACTTTATTCTTACTTCTAACTGTAGGTGCAATATATTTTGCTGAAAGTAATAATCGGCTCTACAGTATATCTTCAAGTATAAGAATTGCAATACTCTGGCATACATTGACGCTGACTGAATTTGGTATTATAGTTCTTGCAAGTCTAGATTCAATCGTCACCAGAATATTGGGGAAATTAAAGTTTGTCTAGTTTTATTCTTTAATACTAATTACATGTAATTAGATTACATTTTTATTTTCATATGAAAGGAGGGGATTACAATGAAAAAGAAGAACTTATTGACACTGATGGCTGCTTTAGCAACTGTTTTTGCAACAACCATGGCAACTTCGGCATGTTTCTTTTACTTGTACCAGCCTGAAGAACCAGAATCTCTAAGAGATAAGTAAAAAGGCGAAAAGACTTGTTGAAGAACAAGTCTTTTCAATATTTAAACAGAGAAAGCGGGAGATAATATTGTGGAACGGACTTCCATCTTTAAATAAAATAAAAAGAGAACAGATCAGAATGATGTTTTTCACCGTTAAGATTCTAGCTCTTTTCTTCAGTGCCATACCAATTTTGAATTACTTTAATCGGGAAAATCAGGAGTATGATTTTATCAGTATTTATTATCTGGGTGTTACAATCAGTGCATTCAGTCTTGTCATGCTTCTTTTACTGTTCATATATAACAAAAAAGATCGAAATCAGCTTTATCTAATCCTGGAAGTAGTTACTTTTGTGATAGTATTTATTATCTCCATCTATGTCAGTGGTGCAAATCTAAGTGAGAATAAATACTTATTTCTTTTTATCATCATATCCTATACCATCGAGTATGGAATGAAAACAGGTCTCATTGTATCAGGAATAGCAACAGCTGTAATCGCGTTTATGGATTTATATCTTGGAAACAATAGCTATGTAAACATTCAGTTCCAAAATGATCTGGCTTTGTTTGCCATGTTTTTCCTGGTAGCTTGGACAATTGGTCATTATGTGAGGCTTGAGCAGACTCATATTCAGCAGCTTATGGATTACGCAAATGTCGATGGATTAACCGGAGCCTATAATCACAGGTATTTTCATGAAGTTGTGGAAAGAATGTTTGAAGAAAACAAGAAGAATCATACCCAGCTATCACTCATTATGCTGGATCTTGATTACTTCAAAAAATATAATGACATCTATGGTCATTCCCAAGGCGATGAGCTTCTGAAAGAAATTACAACCGTGTTAAGGGCTGATCTTAGAGAAGACGATCTCCTGTGCCGTTATGGTGGAGATGAGTTCTGTGTGATTCTACCAAGAACGGGAAAAGAAAAAGCAACAATAGTCGCCGACAGATTAAGAGAATCAATATGTAATTATGATTACATCGGAAAAGAAAATCTGAACAACAAGATGCTTACTGCATCTATAGGTGTTTCAACATATAACAGTCAGATAGAGACTTACAAAGATCTGATTGAAAATGCGGATATGGCGCTTTATAGAGCGAAATTCCTTCGTAGAAACAAGGTAGAAGTATACTCATCCATATTTGATCATGTGACAGATAAAGACGAGAACGGAAACCTTCTTGAAGAAATGAAACCGCTAAAAACACTCATCACAGTCATCAACTCCAGAGATACCTACACATACAATCATGTTGAAAGAGTGTTCAACTACTGCAGAATAGCAGCGGATCATATGAAGTTGTCAAGAGAAGAGAAAAGACTGCTTCTGTATGGTGCATATCTTCATGATCTCGGGAAGATCAACATTTCAAAGGAAACTCTTATTTCGAACACCAGGCTTTCAGATGAGCAGTGGGAAGAACTGAAGAAACATCCTCAAGATAGTGCAGACATAGTCAGTCAGATCGAAGGCTTTGAGAAAATCGTTCCCATCGTTCTGCAGCATCATGAAAAGTATGACGGTACAGGATATCCCAATAACCTAAAAGGAACAGAAATTAACTATCTGGCAAGAATCCTGACTGTTGCGGACTCATTTGATGCCATGACCAATCAGAGGCCATATCAGAAGACCAAAACATTTGAAGAAGCGTTTGAAGAGATTGAAAGGTGTAAATCTACCCATTTCGATCCCGTAATCGCTGATGAGTTTATGGAAGCGCTGAAACTGGTCGGAATTTCATAAAGATGAATAAGTAATTAGCAGCTGATCGTTTTGCCGGAAGGCCAGAAGAATCAGCTGCTTGATTTTTGGGTGATATAAAGATATGATGAAGAACCATTTTCATCAGGTGAAGCCCTTCCTGATATTCTGCTCATTTTAGCGGTGAGCGATATGAAATTTTCAGTATCAAAAATGACATTCGTTTAAACTTTATATGAAAGAATTGAAAGTGAAAACCAGCTAAAATATCAGATAAGTTATTATCACAGGTGTTGATAGACACCCTGATGTCGTATAATAATTGTGTAGAATAATGCAGATAGTATATAAAGCGGGAAGAGCAATTTTCAGATCATGTCCGGAGCAAAGAGTCTCAATCCGTCTATAGTGAAGAGCCTTGCAGATGTACTGTGGGAAGACGTTTCACTCATCGATGAGTATCTGAGTGTACACAGCGGTGATTTCCCTGATCATCACAGGGAGATCATACAAGGCTGGAAGAGACGCATAAGAGGACAGTTCCTGCTGGAGCGTCATTTATGCAAGGGAAGTATTTTTATTTCACTGGAAGACAATGAGGTTTATCAGGTGAGCGGAATAATATCCAGCTGGGAGGAGATGTTTAAACACAGACCTCTTCCAGCTGTTCTTGAAACTACCATTATGCCGTTTAAAGAGGTCATCATATCGGATGGTCTTGTCGTACCCTATAACATAAGTATTGGACGAAACATGAAACAAGATGCAAAAGATATTTACATGGATGCCAGGAAAAACAGCCTGGTTCACCGTAAACTTTAATTTTGAGGGAAAAGCATGAATTCTTTTTAAGCTGTGAAGTGCTGATTAGCAAGAATCGATAAAGAACGCACAGATATTCGAGATGAATATTCCATGCGTTCTTTTAGTTTGCCAGTCAGCTGATACGTATGATTTCTTCAGCAGTTGGAGCATCGATATAGAGGCTGTCAACAAGACCACCAATAAGTGCTGCCTTAATCACTTCTGCCTTTTCTTTACCCACTGCAACAAGAAGTTTATTTGGTATTTTCTTGATGACATCAAGAGGTGCTGCGATGACTCTTCTGTCCATTTCAGGATCAAGGATTTCTCCATTTTTGTTGATGAAATGGGAACAGCAGTCTCCGATTCCACCTTTCTCCTTGATGATTCTGTAATTCTCTTCTGTAATGAGACCCATCTCATAGAGAACAGAAGGTCTCTCAAGATTTCCTACTGAAAATACTGCAGTATCACAATGATTTGCCATGTCAAGAATCTGATCGATCTGATGGTCCTGCTTGATGGCATCAGCGATAAATGCCTGATCCACCATGGCAGGTGCTGGAATCTGGTATCCTGTTCCATGGACACTGTCTACAAAGCTCTTTAGGATATCCAGAGCACCTGACTCATATACTGCCCGGGAAAAACCTCCGCTCAGCTGTATGACTGAAATACCCTGTCTTTTAATGCTTGGTAGAAGCTTTGCAAGAACAGCCAAGGTATTTCCCCAGTGAACGCCTAAGATACTATTATCCTTTAAAAACCTTGGCAGATCTTCTGCCAAGGCGCCACAGACGTCCTGAAGGAGCACCTGCCTGTTACCCACAAGATCGGGTACAATCACCGCTCTTCTTAATGGAAATCTTTCAATCAGTTCTTTTTCCAAGTCACTGTAGGAAAGGACTGATTCTTTTACGCGCACTTCAATAAGGCCCATATCCATGGCACTCTTTAAGAGTCTACTTACATTTGATTTACTGATTCCTTCTTTCTCTGCTATCTGTATCTGACTCATGTTGAGTTCGTAGTACATTTTCGATATTCGCAGAATCTGACTGATTTTACTTGAATCCATTCTATCCCTCAATTCTCCCGCTGAAACTGCTTGATGCAGCCTCATACTGAATTCATTTCTTAATTTTACGATAAGGGGAATGGCAGGGGATGTCAAGGTAAACATATATAGGATGTATCATACAGAATAATGGAGTGAAACCGATACCGATACGAGATTAACAATGCTGTAAACATTTCCCATGGGTTATGGGAACAATTTCATAATCAAAAATGAGAATATTTACCAATGCGGGATATTTCCCAAAGCGGTATTGATTTTTCCCATATTTAGAAATAAGATAAGACCAAGCAAAAGATGAAGTACATGGAGGTATATTAATAATGAGTATTGTAACACTGATCGGTTCAGGACAGATGGCATCCGCACTGACCTTTC
>DAMDIS010000020.1:15712-17422 GCA_032100885.1 Proteiniclasticum sp. | reverse complement strand
GGACATGAAGTCAGAGTTGTGGGAAGTCCCTTAGATGATGAGATCATCGACAGACTTAGAGAAGACGATTATCATGTCAATCTTCGAAGAACTCTGCATAAGGGCGTGAAGTACTACAAAATCACAGAAGTGGAAGATGCACTAAAAGATACGGACCTTACTGTCTGCGGCGTTTCAAGCTTCGGCGTAGAATGGTTTGCAGACAATATGCTGCCCATACTGCCAGAAGGGGTTCCACTGATTTCCGTCACCAAAGGCATGATCGACAATGAAGACGGTTCACTCACAACTTATCCTGAATACTGGGAAGAGAAACTGAAGAGTGACAGTAAACTGAAGATCTATGCCATTGGCGGCCCCTGCACAGCCAGAGACCTGTCTGACCACGACCAGTCCTTTGTCGGTTTCTGTGGACGGGATATGGAAGAACTGAAGAGAATACGCGCCTTCTTTGAAACCGATTACTACTTCATCAGCCTGACAGATGATGTGGTCGGACTGGAATGTGCAGTCGCACTGAAGAACGGCTACGCACTGGGTACAGCGCTGGCTGTAGGTATGGCGGAAGCGCTTGAAGGGGACGGCGTAAGCCACAACAATTCCGAGGCTGCTCTTTTCCAGCAGAGTGTGAAGGAAATGATGGAACTTCTCAAGCTCGTCGGCGGAAGACCGGAAAACATCATGTTTGCTGCAGGAGATCTCAACGTCACCGTTGCGGCAGGAAGAAGTAGAACGGTGGGACTTCTTCTTGGAAAAGGGTATACCATAGAAGAAGCTCAGGAATCACTTAAGGGACAGACACTGGAAGCAGTAGTCATCGCCACAAGAACCGCAAGGGCAGTCAAAGCGCTTGCAGAAAGAGGAAAGCTCGATATCAGAGAATTCCCGCTGCTCATGCATGTCAATGAACTGCTTAATGAAGGGGCAAAGCTCAATATCCCATGGAAAGAATTTCAGAAAATCATGTAAGCAAAAAATCAGAAATAAAAAGGAGAAGCATAAATGGATTATTATTTAGGTCTAGACCTGGGCACTGGAAGCCTTAAAACTGTCCTGTTTGATGTCAACGGAAAAGAAGTTGCCGTATCTGAAAAGGAATATCCACTGTATCAGCCGCATAACGGCTGGTCAGAGCAGGATCCTGAAGACTGGTATATGGTCTCCATCGAGACCATGAGAAACGTCATCAGAGACAGCGGTGTACCGAAGGAATCCGTCAAGGGACTGGGTATCTCCGGACAGATGATGGGCGCGGTCATGATGGACAAGGACGGAAAGGTTCTAAGACGTGCAATACTCTGGAATGATGGAAGAACATCAGAATCATGCGAACATGTAAGAGAAATCGTTGGGGACGATCTCTTCATGAAGTACTCCCTGACCCCGGCAAGACCAGGCCTTACAGCAGCGAAAATCCAGTGGGTGAAGGATAATGAACCTGAGATCTACGAAAAGGTAGCCCATATCCATCTGCCTAAGGATTACCTGAGATACAGACTGACAGGAGAATATGCCACAGAAGTATCAGATGCTTCAGCCATGCAGCTTCTGGACATCCCAAACAGAAAGTGGGCAACCGAAATTCTTGATAAGATGGAACTCACAGAAGAAATGCTTGGAAAAGTATACGAGTCCCATGAAATTACAGGATATCTCCTCCCAGAAGTGGCTGAAGCCACAGGACTCACCACAGAGTGTGCAGTGGTCGGC
>DAMDIS010000020.1:14122-15702 GCA_032100885.1 Proteiniclasticum sp. | reverse complement strand
ATGCGGCTGCAGGCGTCGGAACAGGAATTGTAGCACCAGGACGTGCCATGACAACCATCGGTACATCCGGAACTGTATTCGCCTACTCGGAAGAGCCTCTTCTTGATCCTCATAAATCCGTATACACCTTCTGTATGCCGATTCCAGGTGCATGGCACTATATGGGCAGCGTAAACTCAGCAGGTGCATCACTGAAGTGGTGGAGAACCAACTTCTACCCAACTGATTCAGAATATGAGGAAATCAATGACGATGCAAAGTCATCAAACATCGGCGCAAACAGACTGGTGTATCTCCCATACCTTAATGGAGAACAGTCACCACACTTCAACCTGACCTGCAGAGGTTCTTTCGTCGGACTTGCCGGTATCCATACAAAAGCGGACATGACCCGTGCGGTCATGGAGGGCGTAACCTATGCACTGAGAGACATCATGTCCGGTATCCAGAATACTGGTGTTGAAGTATCCCATGTCCATATGTGTGGTGGCGGATCAAAGAGTCCATTCTGGAGACAGCTTCTTGCTGATATCTACAAGCTGCCGGTATCACTTCCAGACATGAAATCCGAAAACAGTGCTGCTCTAGGCGTTGCCATTCTTGCAGCAGTGGGATGCGGATCCTACGGAAGCGTAGTGGAAGCCTGCGATAAGATCATCAAGATGAGAGATGAAGTCTATATACCGGATCAGGAAAGATCTGCAAAGTATGACAGAGTCTACAAGGAATTTGACGATCTGTATCCAAAACTGAAGGACAACTTCAAATCTATTCTACAGCTTTAAACACCCTCATAGTTCCATAATGGGAAGAGGTACGCTATCTCTTCCCGTTATTTTTCGAAAGCTGAGAATCAGATACAACACTTCAAACAAAATGGAAAATACTTAAAATACGTCAGTCAAGATCAGACAGACAAATCATTAAACAAAAGACGGAGGTTAAAATGAAAATAGCAATAGGATGCGATGAAGCGGCATACGGACTTAAAGTAGAGATTATGAAACATCTTGAAGGAAAGGGCATTGAGTACTTTGACTTTGGTTCAAAGAAGGGAGATGTGGTTCTTTATCCCGATGTAGCCTATACTGTAGCGGATGCAGTGGCAAAAGGCGATTATGAAAGAGGAATACTGTTCTGCGGGACCGGTATCGGAATGGCCATCACAGCAAACAAGGTGCCAGGAATAAGAGCAGCAGTCTGCCATGATCCCTATTCCACAGAAAGGTCAAGAAAGAGCAACAACTGCCAGATCATGACCATGGGTGAGAGAGTGGTTGGTGTTGAACTTGCCAAGTACCTTGTAGACATCTGGCTGGAAAGCGACTTTTCTGGCGGAGGATCTGCTGCGAAGGTGGACAGAATAACCGAAATAGAAAGCCGGTTTACCTCTAAATAATACAGACACAGAGAGTAAAATAGAGAAACAGAAAGAGAAAGAGTGCAGCTGATTTAATCGTCAGCTGCACTTTTTCTTTCTGCAAGGAGTTCTTGTACAAATCCAGGTTCTGTACATACTGTACGAAGAATACGGAATGCTTGGAGTGAAAACATATCTATGCTATCATCAGATTCAAGGG
>DAMDIS010000020.1:6719-14112 GCA_032100885.1 Proteiniclasticum sp. | reverse complement strand
AAAAAGAGATTCTACAAGGGCTTTATTGCCATCTGGTAGAACGTCCATAAATTGGGAGGAGGTCTTCATTCATGAAAATACTTGTAACCGCTTTTGATCCGTTTGGCGGTGAATCCATCAATCCTGCGCTTGAAGCGGTAAAGCTTATGAAAGATAAGATAGCTGGGGCTGAGATCGTAAAACTTGAGATACCGACAGTATTTGGTAAATCCATAGAGATTACGGTTGAAGCCATCAGGAAGGAGAATCCTGATGCAGTGCTTTGCGTAGGACAGGCAGGAGGAAGGTTTGAAGTCACACCTGAGCGTGTAGCGATCAATGTGGACGATGCCAGAATACCGGACAATGAAGGTAATCAGCCAATAGATGAGCCAGTTTATGAAGACGGAGAACCCGCTTATTTTGCCACTCTTCCAGTAAAAGCTATGGTTGAAGCCATAAGCAGTGTCGGACTGCCTTCGTCTCTTTCAAACTCGGCAGGAACCTTTGTCTGCAACCACATCATGTATGGAGTCCTGTATCAGATCTCGAAAATGGACAAGAAAATCCGGGCTGGATTTGTCCATGTACCGTTTACGCCAGAACAGGTGGTGGGAAGGCCAGCACCTGCTCCATCTATGTCGACTTCTGACATCGCAAGAGCACTGGAAGCAGCTGTATCCGCCATTGTAAAGAACGAGAAAGATATAGTAGCTGTAGGCGGTAAAATAGACTAGCTAAATAAAGATCAATTTTAAAGGGTTCAACCACTCCATATGAGTGAGCTGAACCCTTTCTCTTATATAATGCAAACTTGTACGTAAGAATCTACGCTCAATTAAGATATATCCGAACTGTTAAATATTAGTCTATGCTGGCCATCCCATTGAGTTATCGTATTGAAACTGCTATAAATAAATTGAAAACAAGTCGATGAATAAACTGGACTGAGGTGGAAGATATGGAAATAACAATCATATGGGATCTAACCAGATTTTTTTGAAATGTTCAAATCTGACACAGTTTCTAGTAAGTGGTCTTCTGTCAGGAGGAATAAGAAAATTAGCATCTAAAGTGATGACTTGATCTGGGTTTTTGATTATGCTTATCATAGCTGTGTTAGGATGTGAAAGACTAACTTTCATTGTCATCCTCCCAACTAAAAAAAGCATCAAGCTCATCAATGTCTTCCGGTGAAACAACTACCTCATAGCCAAATTCGTCCGGTGTTCTATTGAATAGACTAAGGGTTCTTGCAAAAGTTTCTTCATCAATTAGGCTGTCTTCAAAGTTTCTGATAATAATCTCTATCTCGTTTGGAGAAGTGCCAATATTTTTCGTTGGCTGATTAAGTTTTAGAAAAATATCTTTATCAATCGCCTGACCAATTTTACCATATTCTCCTTGAAGATCACGTTCATCAATAGAATATAATTCTTCGTACTGCTTGGATGATATTGCACCGATCTCGTTTAGTCTTCTCACTAGTGAACGATAAGGCAGCCACCATGTGCATTGAAGCCTGGCGATAAATCTCAACAGTGTTTTTTGTTGAATTTTATCCAGTGAAGATGTTTTAAACTCGCTAAGTACAATGCTCTGGAGTGCAGTTTCTGGCAATAGAAACTCCGCTGCAAAACGATTAGCTTTTACTTCAATCAGCATACTTGTTTCATCATCAGGTCTGCTTAGATGAGAGCCAGTTTTTGTGTAGAAATGATAGAGCTCATGAGCTAATGCAAAGATCTGCTTGTCATAATAGTCAGCAGTGTTTAATCCGATGAAAGTCAGCTTTTTATCACTTTCTTCCGAATAGAGAATCGCAGCCGAAAAAGCTTTTCTGTCACCTTCAGAATCAATAGGCAATTCAAGCAGCTTAATATCTAATGTATTGAGAATTGAAAAAACATCATTGGCAATAGGTGTTTCGCCTACAAAGCCCAGAAATCGGCGTTCATCTCCAGCTAATTTGCGAATTTCATCGATTTGCAATTCATTCAGCGCGATTGGATTCATTTTCAAAAGAGCTCCTTAACTTAATTTGCTGCCTAAGAGCCAGCATCATCGTAAATAGTTTTTCTACGCCATCTTTTTCACTATCACTCAATGCTTCACTCCTAAGAGCAACGAAAGAGTTTGTTCTTTCTTTCTCCACAAACATCTCCGAAAGATCAAATCCTAAGACCTTTGATAATGCTTCAAACTGAATGATAGATGGAGTGAAATCCTCTTTTTCAATCCGACCAATCATAATCCTGTTTATACCAGTCAACTTACCTAGTTGTTCCATTGAGTAACCTTTGATTTCCCTTTGACGTTTAACTGTTTCAGCGAGTTTAGAAGTTGATAAAGTTTTCATATATTGTACCCCCTCAATTTAATTTTATGATACTATAAATAACGGAAACCGTCAATTTTTATGTAATGAGCATAATAAATGTAATTTTAAGTAACAAAATCTGCAAAGAATTTGAGTTTGGTCTCATAAAATAACTATGCCTGATATCATATCAATGTCCGGAAATAATCAGATATCTGTTTACTGTCATGCTTTGAAGACGGAGACTGGAATATTCTCTTTTTTGTGATAGGATAGATTATGAATGAATAGTGAATGAAGCATAAAACAGTGGGCGGAATGTGAAAAGAGTATTTTCAAAAGATATCCGGTGCATGTGAGGAGAACAGATGGAGAACACAGGTCAGTTCAAGCAGGAAATGAAAAAATCTGTCATAAAAGAAATCATCACCATGCTGATCAAGGTATCGGCATTATTTGTATTTGCCCTTTTATCTGCAACCTTCATCAAAAATGAATATGCTGCAGATGAAAGCCTGATTCATATTAGAAATACCTTCAAGCAGACCTACGATGCAAACCGGAACTTTCTTCTGGATGACAAGACTCAGACACTCTACAGGAAGATTGCGGAAAAAGGGGAGAACGTTGAAGAGTTTCAGAATCTCCTTTACCGCCATAATCTGAACAAGAACATCACAACAGATGTCATCATAATGGATGAAAGCTTCAATATCGAATTCTCCACATACAACATCAGTCAGATCTCTTCCTATCATTACAGCTACAACAATGCCGTCAGCTACAATGCAAGGCATATTGGAGACAATGAGGTTTACACCGCAGTCTACAACGACAATGACGGATATTCTGACCTGATGATGGTGAAGCCCATACGCGATGAAGAAGGAGAGCTTACGGGATACATCACACTCTTTCTTCTGGGCGATGACTGGAGCTACTATATGTCCCATTACAATTACAACGGTGTGCTGACGGATGAGCGTAATAATGTCATCTTCTACAATAAACCCAGTCTTCTCAACAGCAATTATAAGTTCAGCATCAGTAAGACCAAGATTACCCATATCGGAGATGAAAGATACTGGCTGAAGTACGAGACGCTGCCTGAATATGGGGTGAAGATCTATTCCCTGGTACCATATCCGAAAAATCCGGAAATTCTTATCGGTCTTGTGGTCATCCTGATCATCGGTATGCTCTGGTATAAGCTGGCCAACCGGATATCGGAAACCATGGCGGATAAGAATACCCAGTCCATCAGTAAGCTGGTCAGTGAAATCAGGATCATCAGAAAATATGATCAGACCCACCGCATTGTTATGGACACCAAGGATGAGTTTGAAGATGTGGCCCATCAGATCAATAATATGCTGAGCACCATTACCAGCCTCAATGACAGAAATACTGAGCTTCTAAAGCTGAACAGCACCATAGAGATCAACCACCTGACGGCACAGATCAATCCGCATTTTCTCTATAACACATTAGAAATCATCAGAAATCTTCTGATTTTCGATAAGGACCAGGCAGGGAAACTCATCATTCAGCTGACAAAGGTGCTCAGATACAGCATCAACAATACCAAGAGGGATGTGATGCTGGATGAAGACATGCAGTTCATCCACGACTATCTGTCCATACAGAAATCAAGGTTCAGCGACAGACTGAGCTGCATCATCGACATCGATGAAGCGTGCAGAACCTGCGTCGTGCCGAAGCTCATCCTTCAGCCGCTCATCGAGAACAGCATTAAGTATGGATTCATGGATGCCATGGATCTGGAAATCCGGATAAGAGGATACCGTGAGGGAGACTATCTTTATCTCGACATCAGGGACAATGGTCCCGGGATGAACGGGAAGGAGATAGAAGACCTGTACCATACCTTAAATGAAGCCTCAAACAATACGAGATCCAACGGTCTTTATAATATCTACAGAAGACTGAAACTGAAATATACAGACAGAAGCGAAGTTCATATCACAAACAATGAGGATAAAGGGCTTCATATCACCCTGAAAATCTATCAGGGCGATAAGAGAAAACCTGAATCTGATGACATTTCTTAAGAGGAGGAAAGCATGTATAAAATCGTAATTGCAGAAGATGAAGACATCATAAGAAAAGGGCTGGTGTACAGCATTAACTGGGCTGAGCTTGGCTGCAGCGTTGTGGCGGATGTCAAGAACGGTGTGGAAGGCGTTGAAGCCATAAGGAAGTACTCTCCTGAAATCGTCATCGCAGACATCAATATGCCGGTTATGGCAGGTCTTGAGATGTTCGAGAAGACTCATGACACCAATGACTACTCGGCAATCATTCTTTCAGGGTACTCAAGCTTCGAATATGCACAGAAGGCCATAGAGCTTGGTGTTCTCGGCTATCTTTCCAAACCTCTGGATATTGATGAGCTCAGGGAAGTCATCCTGAAGGCGAAGAAAGACATTGAGCTCAGAAACCTCGTTCAGAAGAACATCATGGGGACAAATGAGCTGAAGAATATCGATCTCTTCAAGGATGCCTATGGCATCCAGTATGACAATGATCTTGTTGACCAGATGCTTCAGTTCATCTTTGAAAACTATGACAAGAAGATCGTCATGAGGGATGTCATCGAAAAGTTCAACTACAGCGAAACCTATCTGAACCGTAAATTCAAGGAAACCGTAGGCACCACCTTCAATGAATATCTCAACCGCTACCGTATCCAGAAAGCCATCGAGCTTCTGGTCAAGGAGAAAGAAATGAGCATCCAGGAGATTTCCTGGAAATGCGGGATCAGCGACTACAAGTACTTCGGATCCGTATTCAAGAAGTATGTAGGCTGCGGACCCAAGGAATATCTGGCCAAAATCCACAAGTGACATGATGAAAGCCAAACAGTGATTTGTTTGGTTTTTTCTCTTTTTGTAACGGATATTCGGTTTAAACGGTTTCATCCGCTTGTTAAACTTAGATAAAGTAACAAATGAAGAGACTATGGAGGTTTTTATGAGCGTAAGAATAACAGTGAAAAATGCCACAAAGAGATATGGAGAGATCACCATTATTCCTGATCTGTCCATAGACATCAGAAACGGCGAGCTTTTCACACTGCTCGGACCATCGGGATGTGGCAAGACGACACTCTTAAGGATGATTGCGGGATTCAACAGTATAGAGGGGGGAGATTTTTTATTCAACGATAAGAGAGTAAACGATCTTGAACCGGGTAAAAGAAACATCGGTATGGTTTTCCAGAACTATGCCATTTTCCCCAATATGACAGTAAGAAAGAATGTGGAGTTCGGACTGAGACAGAAATCTGCAGGCAAGGAAGAAATCCGGACAGAAACGGATAAGTTCCTGAAGCTTGTGCATGTTGACCAGTATGCAGACAGAATGCCCGACAAGCTCTCAGGCGGACAGCAGCAGAGAGTTGCCCTGGCAAGGGCTCTTGTCATTAAACCGGATGTGCTGCTCATGGATGAGCCCCTATCCAATCTCGATGCCAAGCTTCGTGTGGAAATGAGAACAGTCATCAAGGATATCCAGAAGGATGTGGGGATCACGACCATCTATGTGACACACGATCAGGAAGAGGCTATGGCCATCTCCGACCGTATTGCCGTCATGAAGGAAGGGGTCATCAGACACTGCGGGACACCCCAGAGCATCTATCAGAGACCTACCGATGTTTTTGTCGCAACCTTCATCGGAAAATCCAATCTACTAAATGCAAAGCTCAGCACTCAAAACGGCAGATGCCAGATTGTATTTGATCATGGGTATACAGTAGATTCAGCATACATCCGTGAGGATGAAAAGAAAGACAGAGACATCATCATCTCCGCAAGACCTGAAGAGCTTCTGGTCAACCCTGAAAAGGAAGGGGAGAAGCTTGATGGAATAGAGGCAGTGATCAAGGACAGTGTATTCCTTGGCTACAACACCCACTACTTTGTCAAACTTGAGACTGGCGAAGAAGCGGAGATTGTCCAGGAATCCAAAATCAACTCCATCATCGCTCCTGGAACAAAAGTAAAGCTTACCCTCAATATGGAAAAAATCAACGTGTTTGACAAAGAAACGGGTCTCAGTCTTATGACGGGAATTTCCCATAGCCTGGATCTCCCTGGAGAAGTCAGGGGTGGCCAGGAGGTGCAGTAGCATGAGGAGAAAGAAAAAAATTGATGTATGGACCTTTGTATCCATAGGACTTCTTCTGCTCTTTGCGCTGTTTCTCATTTATCCGCTGATCAATCTATTGAGAGAATCAGTATTTACCGAAGGCAGATTCACTTTAGATGCATTCAGAAAATTCTTCTCGAAATCATACTATTACAGTTCCATTTTCAACAGTGCGAAAATCGCACTGACCGTAACGGTTGTGAGTCTTCTCCTTGGCATACCTTTTTCCTACTTCTACTCTTTTTTCAAGATGAAGGGGAAGAAGCTCCTGTTTGTCCTGGTGCTTTTGTCCACCATGTCTGCTCCATTTATCGGAGCATACTCATGGATACTTCTTATGGGAAACTCGGGACTCATTACAACTTTCCTGAAGTCCTTCGGACTTCCGAACTTCTCCATCTACGGATTCGGAGGAATAGTTCTTGTTCAGTCCCTGAAGCTGTTTCCGCTTGTGGTCATCTATATGAACGGTGCATTCAGAGACATCGACAATTCGCTTCTTGAAGCGGCTGAAAGCATGAACTGCAGCGGAGTGAAGAGATTCTTCAAGGTGATTATGAGTCTCACCATGCCAACAATCCTTGCAGCTTCTCTACTGGTTTTCATGAGATCCTTCGCGGATTTCGGTACGCCGGTTCTCATAGGCAGAGGCTACTCGACATTCCCGGTTCTGATCTATAATCAGTACCTGGGCGAAAATGGTGCCGACTACCACTTTGCCGCTGCCATCAGTGTCATTGCAGTGATCGTTACAGCACTCATCTTCATCATCCAGAAAGTAAGCACGAACAAGTTCAAGTTTACGATCAGTGCACTTCACCCTGTTCAGCCTAAGGAGACTAAGGGAATCCGTGGCGTACTCATGCATGTGTTCACCTACTTCCTGGTATCCATCGCCATGCTGCCTCAGCTGTATGTCAT
>DAMDIS010000020.1:780-6655 GCA_032100885.1 Proteiniclasticum sp. | reverse complement strand
GATCATCATCATCATCATCGCAGTGCTGATTGCATACCTTGTGGTCAGGAGAAGCAATCTCCTGAACAACACCATAGATGTCATCTCCATGATGCCCTACATCATGCCCGGAGGTGTTATCGGTATCGCGCTCATCATCTCATTCAGCAGCAGTCCATTCTACCTCACGGGAACGATGATGATCATGGTCATCGCACTGGCCATCCGGCGAATGCCGTTCACCAGCAGGTCGGCGACAGCCGCCATGATGAAGATCTCGGAGAGCATAGAAGAAGCCGCGCTCAGTCTCGGCGCTTCGAAGTTCACGACCTTTACGAAGCTGACCATACCTATGATGTCCTCGGGTATCATATCGGGTGCCGTCCTCAGCTGGGTTTCTGTCATTACTGAGATGTCCTCAGGTGTCATCTTATACAACAACAGGACCATCACACTTACCCTCAGCACATACGCTGCCATCAATAACGGTACCTATGGCGTTGCTGCGGTATTTGCAACCATAACCACTCTGTTTACCATTATCTGTCTGGCGATTTATCTCAAACTTACAAAGATCGAGGATGTCAGACTATAGCTTAAATCGATATTGATCGGATGACCGATAATATAATTCAAAATGAAGGAGAGACAAAAATGAAAAAAATCATAATTACGCTACTTGCTCTTATGATGCTTCCTCTTGCTGCCTGCGGCGCAAAAGATGAGGGTACACCAGCTGTTCCACCAGCAGGAGAAACACCGGCAGCTACAGAACGTCCTGATTATGTCAAGGGCGAGGATGAGGTAACTGGCAAGATCACAGTTTATACAACCATGGAAGAAACTCAGCAGGAAGCGCTTAAGGAAATCTGGAACAAATACTATCCAAACTCCCAGATTGAAATCCAGGCTGACTCAGTAGGAACTCTTGCTACCCGTATCCGTGGAGATGAATCCAATGATGCAGATGTTGTGATCGGAGGACTCTTCGCAGCAGATGGAGATACCTATCATGATATCCTACAGCCTTACACATCGGTAAATGACGATGAGCAGCTCTATCATGACGAAACAGGTTACTACACCTACTATGATGTACAGGTTATGAGCCTTGTGGTCAATCCTGATCTACGAGATGAACTTGGACTTGAGATCAACGGATATGAAGATCTTCTTGATCCAAAGCTTGAAGGCAAGATCATTCTTGCAGCACCGGATGCATCCTCTTCAGGATGGAGACAGCTTCAGACAATCCTTGCAACAATGGGTGATGAGTTCGATGATGAAAAGGGCTGGGATTATGTTGAAAAGCTCATGAAGAACTCATTCAGCACAACATCATCTAAGGATGTCTATAACCTGGTCATCAACGGTGAATATGTTGTAGGACTTTCCTATGAATCAACAGTTGCAGCACTTATTAAAGATGGTGCACCAGTAGAGAACATCTACATGGAAGAAGGAAACACAGCAATGGCAGGTGGAGCAGCTATCGTTAAAACTGCACCGAACCTTACCGCAGCTCAGGCAATGATGGATCTTCTGGCTTCAACAGAGTTCCAGGATGTAAGAGCAGAACAGTCCTCAGGTAGAGGATCAAACGGAGAGAGCATCCTTGTGGGTCTTCCAAAAGAAGATACACTGAATATGGTTGAGCTTGACTTTGAATACCTTGCAGCTAATAAGGACAAGATGATCGAAAAGTGGAATACCCTTTGGGCTGAAACCCACTAAAATCAGTTTTCATTAAAATTCCCCTAATATATCTAAACCCCCTGTCCGGTGTAGTGCCCGGACAGGGGGTTTAATAGTCTCAAAAACAGACAATTTCTATCATGATCATAGTTTGTATGTAACTGATCATGAATGTAGTGAGATCAGAGTGAGTAGAAACAATCAGAGTGGTGTATATTTTCGATAATTGTTCTGTTCAATTACAACTAATAATATAACTGATAACTCTTGATTCTAATTCATAAAGATTCTTAATGAATAAATCATATGATTGATGTTCAGATATTAGCGGTTCATAGACTTCCATTATTTTCTTGAATGACTTGTCTGAAGTAGTCAAAACTAAATGATTAATTAATTTAAAGTGTGTATTGGGTTTTAACTTCAACTTTGAATTTTCCAGTTCACTTTTGCTAAGCTGGTTGAAAACCACTTGTATATCGATACTCAAAAATTCTATAATCCGATATTCTGTGTTACTCTTATGGAACTTGTTTTTCCACTTATCAACGAGCGTATCAAAGAGAATAATTGTAGTGATAGATGAAGAGATTGCTGATATTAAATTATCCTCGTATTTTCGAGAATACATATATAAGATGGCGTAGAGAAGAATGATGTACATGATAATATTTTTTTCTTTGAAGTTCTGATAGTAAGATTGTAATATTCTTCTTTTAGCTGTATAAGATTTGGTAAAATATATAATTACACTATATAGTAATTTGTTCAAAATATTAAAAGATAAAATAATTACAATAATGAATATTAAAACAAATAAATAGTCACCGCTATAATGTTGGTCGATTCTGGGATATAGTACAATCCATATACCTATATAAAACATACCTATGAAAAGCGAAATGAGGAGACTAAAAATATTAATTATAGATTTTGTCTCTTCAATTTTAAATTTAGACCTTAGTTCTATAATTACAAATATTTTTGACAATACTTGAAATGGAATGAGTAGTAAGAACGTAATAGAAAATGATATGTATATTAATAAAGAAAGTAGTTTTTGAACAAATTTTTGGTTAGGACCGTTACTATAAAGTGTCGCTATCAATAACGAAATACCAATACTGATAATTAGTGCTCTTTGATACATGAAAGGATAATCAAAAATTGCCCCATAAATGTTATATTTAATGACTAAATCAGTATAAATAATTAGTGCAACTAGGATAATGCATACCCATAAATTTCGAAAGCTCATTTTCATAGCTCCGTACTCGATTTCAGATATTTTTCTTTTTATAATAGTCATAGCCACCTCAGTTGTTATATTTGTTTATCTATAGTTTAGCATAACATCATTAGGGAATATATATTCAATCAGACTAACTTATTTGAGTTGAGAATTTCATTGTCATGAGGAAAGTATCTTTGAAGATATAACGTATTTGAGATGGTCCGGATATCTCCGAATTTAAACTGTAATGAGAAAAAATATGTCAGTGCATGATTTCGTATTCTCAGTGCTGAATATTACACCAAAGTGCAGAATGCTACATTGTTAAAGGTTTACAGTTTCTCGTACAATAGAAGTAACAAACATCATAGGAGGGAAATAATGAAAAAGAAAATCAGTCTTTTACTTATTGCCATGCTATCCGTTACAGCTCTTGCTGCCTGTGGAGAAAAAGCAGAGGGAGAAGGAGAAACAAAAGGTGAAGGAAGCGTAGTGGTTTACTCACCACACAACGCCGAAGAAATCAATCCGATTATAAATGAATTTACTGAAAGAACAGGTATCCGTGTCGACGTAGTTGCCGCAGGTACCGGAGAACTTCTTGCAAGAGTTGAAGCAGAAAGCCAGAATCCGCTTGGAGACGTAATGTGGGGCGGCGGAGCAGAATCTCTTGATTCATTCAAGGACTATTTTGAAAGCTACACCATAGAAGAAGATGACAAGATCATGGGAAGCCTTAACCGATCCTAAGTGGAAGGGAAAGATCGCATTCGCAGATCCTGCCAAGTCAGGTTCATCCTATACCATCCTTGCTACCATGCTTGAAGCATTCAAGGATGATGGAGACGACGGCTGGGCAACAATCAAGAAGTTTGTAGACAACCTGGACAACAAGATCCTTGGAAGTTCCTCAGGAACATACAAGGGCGTATCCGACGGTGAATATGCTGTAGGTCTTACACTTGAAAAAGCGGCCTCAAGATACATCATCGCAGGTAGCGACATGTCCATCGTCTATCCTGAAGAAGGAACTTCAGCTGCTCCAGATGGAATCGCACTAATCAAGGGTGCGAAGAACATGGAAAACGCAAAGAAGTTCATCGAATTCACCTTCTCAAAGGAAGTACAGGACCTTGCAGCTAAGGACTTCAGCTGGAGATCCACAAGAACAGACGCCAACAATCCAGAAGGCTTAGGACCAATAGAAGAAATCAATCTTCTGGACTATGATTTCCAGTGGGCAGCTGAAAAAAAAGAAGCTGTCATGGAAAGATGGAAGAACATCGTAACAGGACAGGAATAAAGATGAATAAACAGAATAGGGCAAGTAACTTGCCCTTTTCTTTTTAATTGGAGGTACAAGTGAGCAATTCAGTAAACTTTAAAAATATCGATAAATATTACGGTGATTTCCATGCCGTCAAGAATGCGGATTTTCTCGTTGAAGAAGGAGAGTTTTTCACCCTTCTCGGCCCTTCAGGCTGTGGAAAGACGACGCTTCTACGAATGATCGCAGGATTCAACACCATAGAAGGCGGAACCATCTCCTTCGGAGACAAGGTCATCAACAGTATTCCTGCGCACAAGAGAAACATCGGTATGGTTTTCCAGAACTATGCGATTTTCCCTCATATGACCGTATTCAACAACGTGGCCTATGGTCTCAAGGCAAGAAAGGTGGACAAGAAGACAGCAGAAGAGAGAGTGCTTAAAGCGCTTCGCCTTGTGAAGATGGAAGAATACAAGGACAGAGAGCCATCAAAGCTTTCCGGCGGACAGCAGCAGAGAACGGCCATCGCAAGAGCCATCGTCATCGAACCGGATGTTCTTCTCATGGATGAACCCTTAAGTAACCTTGATGCCAAGCTGAGACTTGAGATGAGAACCATCATCAAGAAGCTGCAGAGAGAACTGGGCATCACAACCATCTATGTCACCCATGATCAGGAAGAAGCCCTGGCTATTTCAGATCGGATAGCCGTCATGCAGGCAGGCGTCATCCAGCAGATCGACGTACCGGAGATGATCTACAAGAATCCGGCAAATTCATTTGTCGCAGGCTTCATCGGAACAAGCAATTTCCTTAATGGTACGGCAAGATCCGAAAAAGGACACAGCGTAATCGAAACGCCCCATGGCAATCTTTCACTTCATAGAGACCTTGGATACGAAGGGTCAGTCCTTGTTTCATTAAGACCTGAAGAAGGGGTGCTTTCAAGCGATCCTTCAGCCGAAGGCTTAAAAGGAAAGATCAGTCTTGCGACCTTCCTTGGAGATTTCATGAATTACGAGATCGAACTGGAGGACGGTAAAATCATCGAAGTCAATGAATATACAAAAGACGGTAAAACGTTAAGAGAGATAGGAGAAGTCGTGACCGTATCTGCTGATCCTCGGATCATCAAGGTCTACAGCGAAGAAGGGAAGGTGATCTGATTTGGAGAAGAAACGAAAGAAACAGAAGTTTGATCTCAGAAACTCACTGAACTTCTGGAACTACATCTCCATCGGAAGCTTTGTGCTTCTCTTCATCTTCCTCATCTACCCGTTCTCATCACTCTTCATGGAGAGTCTTAGAAGCGATGAGGGAACCTTCAGTCTTCAGACCTACTTCAACTTCTTCAGACTGCCTTATTATTTCAATACACTGAAGAACAGTTTCATTGTCTGTACACTGGCAACCATTTTTTCAGTCCTTGTGGGAC
Organism: Proteiniclasticum sp.; assembly: GCA_032100885.1. Classification (GTDB taxonomy): domain Bacteria; phylum Bacillota; class Clostridia; order Clostridiales; family Clostridiaceae; genus Proteiniclasticum. The sequence goes on along the minus strand of DAMDIS010000020.1, from coordinate 1,042 downwards.
TGCCCATGGCATACATCACAAGCAGATTCCATGTGGCCGGAAAGAAGTTCATCAACCTTATGGTCATCCTTTCACTTCTTTCACCACCGTTTATCGGGGCCTATGCCTGGATCATTCTTCTTGGACGTAACGGACTCGTAACGAATATTTTAGGAGCCATCGGAATCACAGCGCCGACCATTTACGGTATGGGTGGTATCATCTTCATTTTCACCCTGAAGTTTTTCCCCTATGTCTATCTCTATGCTTCAGGTGCACTATC
>DAMDIS010000020.1:0-641 GCA_032100885.1 Proteiniclasticum sp. | reverse complement strand
GGGGAAAACCTTGGCATGTCGTCCTTGAAGAGGATCATGACCATCACATTCCCGCTGATTCTTCCGACCATAACTTCGGCTGCGCTACTTGTCTTTATGACTTCCCTTGCAGACTTCGGTACGCCGATGCTCATCGGTGAAGGCTTCAAGACGCTGCCGGTCATCGTCTACGACGAGTTCATGAGCGAGCTTGGCGGTAACGCAGCCATGGCCAGTACCTTAAGCGTAATCATCGTCATCTTCTCCCTGAGCGTTCTTTTCATTCAGAAGAAAGTCGTTGAAAAGAGAAGCTATATGATGAGCTCCTTAAGGCCACCTGAAGTCAAAGAACTGCCTAAGGGCAAGAAATTCCTTGCCACAGCATTCTGCTACATCGTAGTGTTTCTAGCCATGATCCAGCAGATCGTCGTCATCACCACATCGTTCATGAAGACGAGAGGTCCGATCTTCCTAAAGGAGTTCAGTTTCGAGAACTATACACTGGTACTGAACAGACTGTCTCTGAACATCAGAAACACCTTTCTCTATGCAGTGATCGCGCTGATATTCATGGTCGTGGTGGGTATTCTTGTGGCCTATATCATCGTCAGAAGAAGATCGAAGTTCAACAGTTTTCTCGATACCCTCATCATGTTCCCGTA
>DAMDIS010000019.1:17993-26677 GCA_032100885.1 Proteiniclasticum sp. | reverse complement strand
AATGACAAGCAGATTATTCCAGTTCAATATAAAACCTCCCTTGATTCTTCTCTATTTTATGCCAATTTCTCATATTAATCAAGAAAGTTCACTTTCTGAAGAAATCAATTATAGACAAACCGTTAATTTTTGTGTATTATAAATTCGTTGGAAATATAATATTTTTTTTACGATATTACCATTTTATGTCATTTTATTTGATATAATAAGTTATATCGAATTATGGGGGTGCATTATGACAAGTAACGCAGGTATCAACTTAGATGATTTAGATCTACAGATTCTGGAAATTCTTATTAAGGACGCTCGTACACCATATCTTGAAATAGCAAGAGTATGTCATGTATCGGGTGGAACCATCCATGTAAGAATGAAAAAGATGGAAGATCTTGGCATAATAAAAGGAACGAAGATCCTACTGGATATGCCGAAACTGGGCTATGACGTATGCTGCTTTGTTGGTATCTATCTGGACAAGAGCTCATCCTTCCAGGCTGCTATCGACGAGTTATCACTGATCAATGAAATTGTTGAACTGCATTATACTACAGGAGATTATGCGATTTTCACGAAGCTTGTCTGCAAAAACATTGCACACCTTCAGGATCTTCAACAGTATCAATGTGATCAACGGCGTACAGAGAACAGACACATTTATCTCCCTGTCACAGCCGCTGGACAGAAACATCAAATTGTAAAAACGGGTATATACAGAAACAGCTGCAGTATGAACTGCAGCTGTTTCTTTTAGTTTGTCCTGTTGAACTGATCCAGTTCCTTCTGGATCATCTCTTTCAGGTAGAGATCGATATTTTTTTCATCCTCTTCGCTGAGCTGGTTGAGATAAACCGGCGGGAGAAATTTCAGATGTACATCTACATTAGGGGTAACCCGGCCGGTATCTTCAAACACCTTATAGGCGTCATTCACGACCATGGGAATAATCGGTGCACCTGTCTTCTGGGCAATCTTGAAGCTGCCCTTATGAAACTCACCCATTTCTGTGGACTTGCTCCTTGTGCCTTCCGGATAAATGAGGACATCATACCCTTCCTGTTTAATGAGCCTGATCGCCTCCAGAATCGTTTTTAATCCTTCACGGGGGTTTTCACGATCAAGGAACAGAACATTCATCTCGCGGCCCAGCTGACCGATAATGGGGATTCTCAGAATCTCCTTCTTCCCGATGAGGATAAGTCTTCGTGATAGTGCAGTAACAGTCACATATATATCGATATAGGACTGATGATTGCCCATAAATACGACTGGCTCATCAGGGATATTCTCCATCCCCTCTATAATAAGGTTCATCCTGGAAATCCGCACAAGATCTCCTGTATGTTTTTTGGCCATTTTGAGGATCTCATTGTAGTAAGTGTCTTTATCCACTTTCTTTTTTATCGGTTTTTTCCACATCAGACTGAACCAGAGTCCAATCAGCGAAAAAACAAATCGTATCTTACTGATGATATCAAACAACATATACGCTATCTCCTTTTTCGTCATTAACACAATTATAAATCATTATCCCTTCTTCTCCTATATATTTAAGATTTTCATCATAAAAATCCTCCAAGCAGCTATAATACAGTTGAAAGAAGCTTTGTATCGCATCTCAATGATGTTAAAATATAAAGGAGAAAGCTAGGAGGTATCTATGCGAAAAAGAAGCTATCTGCCCATGATTCTATTTGTGACACTGCTTTTCAGTCTTGTGGGAATTTATATCCTTCTTGATTATGGCATTGTCGGTATAGAGAAATCATCTGAAGTGACCAGGATTCAGTCCGTAAATAAGCCTGTGAAGGTCCATTTCATCGATATCGGTCAGGGGGATTCGATCTTACTCGAAGTCCTTGATAAAAAGATTCTCATCGATGCCGGTGAAAAAGAACATGCCCAGACCATTATAGATTACCTGAATACTTATGATGTGAAGAAACTTGATCTGGTATTTCTCACTCATCCCCATGAGGATCATATCGGGGGAATGGGAGAAGTTCTCTCCTCTTTTGAGATCGGAGAATTCTACATGCCGGAGAAGGAACTCGTAACTAAATCCTATCAGCGCATGACGGATGCACTGAATGCCAAGGAGAAGACGATAAACTCCCTCAAAGCCGGTATGGAGTTTGAATTCGCAGACACCATAAAGCTCGAGATCCTCTCTCCAAACAAGGAAAGCTACATGAATCCGAACAACTACTCGCCCATTATGAGACTCATCATCGGAAACAACGCATTTCTCTTTACAGGCGATGCTGAAGAAATCGTGGAAACAGAGGTTATTCGAACAGGAGCCGAACTTAAGGCGGACGTTCTTAAAGCTCCACACCACGGTTCAAAAACATCAAGCTCTGTTCCCTTCCTGGAAAAGGTCAGCCCCACTTATATCGTGGTCACATCTGAGATGGGCAACGATCATAATCTTCCTTCTCCTGAAATTCTGGAGAGATATGGAGAAATCGGTGCAAAGACGCTTCTCACCGAAGAGATGGGCAGTATAGTGTTCGGCGCTGACGGCAAAGAAGTGATTCCCTTAACCAATTGACAGAAATGAGCTGAATAGTATAATTAAGAATGACAATGAAGTTTTGGCAGAAGCTGAAACTTCTTTAATCTGTAAGGAGGCCAATATGAGTAAAATAAGAACAAGGTTTGCCCCCAGTCCAACAGGCTATATGCATGTAGGTAATCTCAGAACTGCTCTGTATGCATACCTCATTGCGAAACATGAGGGTGGAGACTTTATATTAAGAATCGAAGACACGGACCAGGAAAGATTTGTTGAAGGAGCAGTAGATGTCATCTTCAACACACTCAAAGAAACAGGTCTGATTCATGATGAGGGACCTGATGTCGGAGGAGACTTTGGCCCTTATGTGCAGAGTGAAAGAAGAGACACCTACAAGAAGTATGCGCTGGAACTGGTTGAAAAGAAGGAAGCCTACTACTGTTTCTGTACCAAGGAAAGACTGGATATGCTGAGAGAAAATGCCGAAATCCAGAAGAAACCGTTCAAATATGACAAGCACTGCTGTGCACTGACCCATGATGAAATTGAAGATAATCTGGCTAAGGGTCTTCCCTACGTCATCAGACAGAACAATCCGACTGAAGGTGTCACAAAGTTTGAAGATGTCATCTACGGAACCATTGCAGTGGATAATGAAGAACTGGAAGATATGGTGCTTCTGAAAAGTGATGGACTGCCTACATACAACTTCGCAAATGTGGTAGATGACCATCTCATGGAAATCACCCATGTGGTAAGAGGGAGCGAGTATCTGTCCTCCTCACCAAAATACAACAGACTCTACGAAGCGTTCGGCTGGGATGTGCCTGTTTATGTTCACTGCCCACCGATCATGAAAGATGCGCAGCATAAGCTGTCCAAGAGAACCGGAGATGCATCCTTCGAAGATCTTCTTGCAAAGGGTTATCTAAAGGAAGCGGTACTGAACTACATCACCCTTCTAGGCTGGAATCCGGGAACCACACAGGAGATATTCACTCTTGAAGAACTTGTTGAAGTGTTCAACTACAAGAACATCAACAAGAGCCCGGCAATCTTTGATACAGAGAAGCTGAGATGGATGAACGGTGAATATCTGAAGAAGCTGCCGCTTGAAAAATTCCATGAACTTGCTCTTCCCTATATCCTTGAAGACATCAAGGACAAGCCTCTTGATACCATGAAAATCGCGGAAATTCTTCATACAAGAGTGGAAGTACTCAGTGAAATCACAGGACAGGTAGACTTTTTCTACGAACTGCCTGAATATGATCTTGCCATGTACACACATAAAAAGATGAAGACAAACAGCGAAGTGGCTCTATCCTCCCTTGAGGTCATACTTCCTGTTCTTGAATCCGTTTCCGAGGAAAACTGGACCATAGACCGTCTGCATGAGATCGTACTTGAGAAAGTGAAGGAGCTTGGTCTTAAAAACGGTCAGATCCTCTGGCCGATCAGAACCGCACTGACAGGCAAGCAGTTCACCCCAGGTGGCGCTTTCGAAGCAGCTGATGTTCTGGGCAAGGAAGAATCTCTGACAAGAATCAGAAAAGGAATTGAACTTCTTAAAGAAAGTCTCAATGCTTAATATGAACCGGAATCAGATCGTTTGATCTGATTCCTTTTTTTATGCTCAAAACCTTTTAACGCACGATAAAGAAATCTCTTAATTTCTCAAGCGTCTTTTCTCCGATACGATTGACATTTATGAGCTCATCCACAGAATCGAATCTTCCCTTTTCTTCCCGATAAGCGAGGATGTTGTCCGCTGTTGAAGGCCCGATTCCCGTTACGCCCATCAGTTCTTCTCTGGTTGCTTTGTTCAGATCGATCTTTCCTTCCGATTCTCCTCCACCGACAATGACTGATGGTTCAGGTGATTCCGCGGTCTCTTCCTGGGAAGGAATGTAGAAGGAATCTCCATCTGCAACCCTCATGGCAAGATTAACATTTCTAAGATTGGCTTCAGGCAACGCACCTCCCGACAAGCTGAGAAGGTCGTTGAGTCTTGAGCCGGGCTCCATGGCGTACACGCCAGGCTGATTCACCTCCCCTTTGATTTCGACGACCATTATCTCTTCCGGCTGCTCCGTATTGGTGACAGTGATTTCTTCCTCTTCCGGGACAAATATCGCTTCGTTCTTTGCATTGCAGGCACAGAGAAGAAAAGAAAAAGAAAAAATCATCATGAATACACAGGTCTTTTTCAGTTCATTGACGAGTTTTGTCGTAAGCATATCAAACTCCTTAGTATTGTATCTTTAAAGGATACATATTTTCTTACTTATTATTATGGTTTACTTTTCATTTTTTATAGTGCTATATGATGATATTTGTTATAATAATTTCAGCGAGGTGTGAATGGATTGAGACATAATATTAAAAAAGCAATGAAAACGATTATGCTGGCGCTAGCGCTCAGCGGGTCGATTACCCATATAGCAGCGGGTTCGACAATTGAAACAGAAATATCCCCCCCAGCTACATTTTCAGAATCCATCGTCGTAATGGACGCAGAAACTGGAGTAATTCTTTATGATAAAAACGGCGATGAAGAGTATATGCCGGCATCAACAACAAAAGTCATGACAGCCATTTTAGCCCTTGAAATGCTGGAGCTTGACCAGATGGTCACTGTAGGGGCAAAACCGCCCTATGCAGAAGGTGCTTCAATGGGATTCAAGGAAGGCGAAGAAGTCATGGTCATCGATCTGATCTATGCTCTAATGCTGCACTCTGCAAATGATGCAGCAGAAATTCTGGCTGAAGCGGTTTCGGGAAGCACCGAAGAATTCGCAAAGCTCATGACTGAAAGAGCCCATAAGATCGGAGCGGTCAATACGATTTTTAAAAATCCGTCAGGTCTCCATGTTGAAGGCGACAACAATTATACTACTTCCAGAGATCTGGCCATTATTACTGCAGAAGCCGGGAAGAACGAAAAACTCCTGGAGATTTCCAAAACCAGAAGTCATATGCTGCCTCTGACCAATCTCGTCACTGACATGAACAGATGGGCAACCAATAAAAACAGTCTGATGAGACCGTCCAGCGAGTATTATTACGAGCCCGTCATTCTAGGCAAAACCGGATGGACTCCTTCTGCCGGTTATGCTCATACAGCAATGGCCGAGCAGAACGGAAGAAAAATTGTAGTCTCGATCCTGAAAGGCGTCAATCAGAGTACGTACTGGACAGAAACCAGAGAACTGATGGAATGGGCGTTTCAGAACACCTCTGTCCATGTGCTCTATAAGAAAGGTCAGGAAATGAAGAAAATCGTTCTGCCGAACGGAGAAGAACAGACTCTGGTGGCAAAAGAAGATTTCAACTACATTTCAGCTGATCCCGATGAGTCCCCCAAGCCGGTTCTGGAATTTGGGGATAAGGAAATTACTGAAGGCTACGTCTCTGGAGATACCGTTGATACTGTGAAAGTTCTGCTGGATGCGAAGCAGATCGGAACCATAGAACTGGTCTGTAAAAATGATATTGTCTATACTGAAGCGGAACTTGAAGAAAATGCGTTTCTTGATGAAACTCAGGGAAAAAGCATTATCGGAAAACTGTTTTCCCTTATTCTTGGTATTATAGCTGTCTTCGGTCTGCTGGTTCTTGGATTCAGAATCCTGCATATGTCAAAAAGAAGAAAAAGACGCAGAATGTCCAACAAGCGTCTCGAGTATCTTAAGCGTATCGAAAATTCTAGAAGCTGATTATAAAAGACAGGGTCCATATCATCAACTGATATGGACCCTGTCTTTAATTCCTCGATATATTGAAACAGCTGAAGGAAGTTCTGCTCAGCTGGTACTCATGCTCAAGGCACTTTCGCATTTCTTCTGGAATGAATTCCAGACCGATGACATCATCAATCACGAGCCTGCACTCCTCAGGATCCCTATTGACCGCCACCAGATAGCACTCATCTCCATAAAGCCTAAGATAGCCGAAAATGTTCTCCTGATAAAACGGTATAAAATCTCCCCTGGAAAATGCATCGCTGGATTTTCTGAGACTGATCATCTCACTATATACGGCAGTGATCTGCGTCTTCTCCCTGCCCCAAGGGTATGGTCCTCGGTTATAAGGATCAGCTTCCCCTTTCATCCCGGCCTCGTCCCCATAATACACACAGGGCACACCTGGAAAAGTAAACAGCATACCCACTGCGATGGAGAGTTTATCGAAATCCGGAATCTCAGTAAATATTCTTCTCGTGTCGTGAGTGCCCAGGTTATTTAAGGCGCTGTAAAAGGCTTCAGCGGGGTAGTTCTCTTTCAGCGACATAAACCTTGTGTAGAGGTCGCGCGCGCGGCTGGTGCCGTTTATGAAGGAAATAACGCCATCTTTGAAGGGGTAGTTCATTGTCGCGTGGATTTCATCTCCCAGAAGATATCTTCTTCGCTTGCCATAAGCGATCTTGTTGGAAGCATCTTCCCACACCTCTCCGATGAGTACATGATTTGCTGATACGGTATCCATCGTCTTTCTGATGTCCCTGATAAAATCGTCAGGCATCTCATCTGCCACATCGAGTCTCCAGCCCCCGATGCCCATGCTGGTCCATTTGTCGATGACTCCTCCTTCACCCACAATGAAATTACGGTAGGAAGGTTCGTTTTCGTTGACATTCGGGAGATCTTTGACGCCCCACCAGCTTTCATAGTCCGTAGGGTAGTTGAAGAAGTTGAACCAGGGATAATATTTGGAGTCTTTACTTTCAGCACCTCCCAGTTCAGGATAGGAACCGAATGCATTGAAGTATCTTGAATCTGCACCCACATGGTTAAACACGCCATCAAGTACGATTCTGATTCCTCTTTCATCGGCTTCTTTGATCAGCTGGCGGAAAATTTCCTCATCTCCGAACATTTCATCGATGACCAGAAAATCTCCGGTATCGTATTTATGATTGCTTCTTGCCTTGAAAATAGGATTGAGATAGATTCCACCTATGCCAAGTTCTTTAAGATAGTCGAGTTTTCTGATGACACCTAAAAGATTTCCTCCGAAAAAGTCCCAGCGAAGGATGCTGTTGGAACTGTCCCTGATGTACATGGGCGAATCTTCCCAGGTTGCATAAAGAAATGAGTTCTTCTTTGGATGATTGACCTTCTGGTCCTCATTGCCGTTAAAGAAACGGTCCACAAATATCTGATAAAAAACAGCATCCTTATACCATGATGGTGAGGGTTCCACATAATTGTGCATGGTAATCTGATAGGGCGTGATGTCCCAGCGATTCTCCTTAATTACCTGTTCCCCGCCTATTCCATGACCGGGTGAACCGACATACACAGTTCTTCTGTAGTCATAATCCGTGTAGCTGATGATAAAGAAGTAGAAACACAGCCCTGTTTCTCCTGCACAGTATGTTGAATGAAACTGTCCTGATCCAGATGGGCTCATTTTCCTGTACTGCTCTCCGTGTCCTTCCCTTTCAATCACCAGAGTGATTTCGGGATCCCGGGCATTTTCTATCCGTATGAAGAATTCTACCTCTTCACCGATTTTGACTGCCCCGAAGGGCTTCTTGTGTTTTTCGCTAAAGGAATTGTATTCGATATTGATGTCTCTATAATTCATCTTGGTTGAGCTTAACTGTTATTAAGCTGCTTCACATCCTTATGGTTATATTAATATAAGTCCTGGAAAATCCAGGACTTATATTTTTTTATATGAGCATTACTGCCATTTTACCTTTCAATGATTCTTGTGTCCCATATACCGGATGCATACTGCATAACAGTGACATCGGATGAGAATACACCTGAGGAAGAAATGTTTTCAATGGACATTTTGTTCCAGGTGAATCTGTCTGCATAGAGTTCCTCTATTTTCTTCTGTGCATCGACATAGGAATCAAAGTCTTTCAGCACGAAAAATTCGTCGTTGTAATCGATCAGGCTGCTGAAGATATCGTGTCCTTCAACCGGAATGCCCTTTATTGTTCCGTTACGCAGACTGTCCAGTGCACGTTTGATTCGTGGATCAGACTCGTAGAAATCCTTTGAGACATATCCTCCGCTTCTGTAATAGCTGAGGATCTCCTTTTCTGTCATACCGAAGATGACGATATTCGGATCCCCCACTTCTTCCAGAATCTCCACATTGGCACCATCTAAAGTTGCAAGTGTGATTGCCCCATTCATCATGAATTTCA
>DAMDIS010000019.1:11231-17983 GCA_032100885.1 Proteiniclasticum sp. | reverse complement strand
TGGTTGTTGAGATCTGCTCGGATACTTCCGATGCTGGAATGATTTTCTCTGCAAGTGTCACACCGTAGTTCTCGAGGAATACGATTTTGATTCTTCCTTTGACTCTTGGATCGTTATTGACCTGATGAGCCAGCGCATTGATGAACTTGATGATTTCCTTCGCAAAATAGTAGCCTGGGGCGGCTTTTGCCGCAAAGATGTAGGTTTTCGGAAGCATGTCAAAGTTCGGGTTTTCAATGATTTCATGATACTGATGAAGAATATGCAGTGCATTAAGCAGCTGTCTCTTGTAAGCATGAAGTCTTTTTACATGAACATCGAAGATGGAATTCGGATCAACAATGATGTTGTTCTTTTCCTTAATGTACTCAGCAAGCTTCTCTTTGTTGAATTTTTTGATGTCCTCCACTTTCTTCTGCGCTTCAGGGTCCCTCTTGTATTTCTTGAACAGTTTGAGATCCTGAGGATTTCTTCTCCATGAGGTTCCGATGGTTTCGTCAAGAAGGCTTGAAAGTTTGGGATTTGCCAGCATCAGCCATCTTCTGTGGGTTATGCCGTTGGTCTTGTTGTTGAACTTATAGGGATACAGCATATAGAAATCTTTGAGTTCCTGACTCTTCAGCAGTTCCGTATGTAGTTTTGCCACACCATTGATGCTGTGGGTTCCATGTATACAAAGATGTGCCATTCTGACGTTCCCGCCCGATATGATGGCCATTTTCTCGATCTGTTCCCAGTTGTCTCCAAACTTTGTTGTGAGAATCTCCCTGAATCTTCTGTCAATCTCCTCGATGATGAGATAGATTCTTGGCAGCAGTTCCTTGAACAGATTGATCTGCCATTTTTCGAGCGCTTCACTCATGATGGTGTGATTGGTATAGCTCATGGTATTCTGGGTGATATGCCATGCCTCATCCCATTCCATGCCTTCATCGTCCATGAGGATTCTCATAAGCTCAGGAATGGCTACTGCGGGATGAGTATCATTGATATGAACGGCAACAAAGTTGTGGAATTCACTCATGGGTCTTCCGGATTCCTTATGCTGAGTCACGATGCTCTGAAGTCCGGCCGAAACAAAGAAATACTCCTGTTTCAGTCTGAGAACGCGTCCTTCCTGGTTGGAGTCGTCAGGATAAAGAACCTCAGAAATGCTCTCAACTTCTCTCTTGTTCAGAAGTACTTTGTTGAAATTCAGCTCACCAGGGATTTCTCCGCTGTAATGCGGCATCTCGGCATTCCATAGTCTGAGTGTATTGACCGTCTTGTTCTCATATCCCACAAGAGCTGTATCATATGGTACCGCAAGGATTTCCTGATAGTCTGTGTGGACAGGTGTAAGCTTCCCGTCTTCTTCAGGATTCATCCAGGCATCCCCATAGAATCTCACTTTTACGGCTTTGTCGCTCTTTCTGATTTCCCAGACATTGTCGTCTCTCAGCCAGTTTTCTGGAAGCTCAATCTGATATCCGTCGACGATCTTCTGCTGGAAAAGACCATATTTATAACGTATTCCATTACCGTTGCCGGGTATTCCCGAGGATGCCATGGAATCCATGAAGCATGCTGCCAGTCTTCCAAGGCCTCCATTACCTAGTCCCGGATCAACTTCCACATCTTCAATCTCTTTCAGACTAAGACCCATTTCCGTTAACGCTTCATTTACTGTATTTCTGATTCCCAGGTTCAAGAGATTGCTTGCAAGAAGTCTGCCCAGAAGAAATTCGATGGAAAAGTAATAAACCTGCTTTTCCCCATATTTCTTATAGCGGTTTGTCGTTTTTGCCCATCCTTCGGAGATATACTCCTTCATCAGATACCCGAGTGTAAAATACTGGGTATAGGTCGTGGACTGATCCACTTCCTGGGCGTAAAGTTTGAGCATTTTCTTCTCAAAGTCCTTTTTGAACTGTTCTTTCGTTATTATCATGTGAGTTTGCTCCTTTATGGTTAGAGAATATCCTTGTATAGCTCCTGATACATTTTTGCCGATGATTTCCAGCTGTAGTCGGTGCGCATGCCCTGGAGAATGATATTCCTGAATTTGCTTGTATCACGATAGGCTTCCAATGCGCGATATATAGCTTGTAGCATATCATAACTGTCGTAATTTGAAAAGGTAAACCCGATGCCCTCTCCCGTGAACTTGTTGTATGGAACTACGGTATCCTTTAGTCCGCCTGTCTCACGCACGATCGGTAAAGTGCCATAGCGGAGTGCCATGAGCTGTGAAAGTCCGCAGGGTTCGAACTGTGAAGGCATGAGGAAAAAATCGGACGCTGCATAGATTTTCTGTGCGAGTTCGCCGTTGTAGGCAAGATTTGTGGATACTTTGTTTGGATACTTATAGCTGAAGTATCTGAACATGTCTTCATAACGTCTCTCTCCGGTGCCCAGAACGACCAGCTGAATATCCTGACCCAGCATCTCTTCTATGGCTTCCGCAATGAGATCGAATCCTTTCTGGTCAGTCATCCTGGAGATGATCCCGAACATAGGGACATCTTCACGCTCATCAAGTCCAAGTTCTTTCTGAAGGGCAAGCTTATTTTTAACCTTGTCTTCTATTTTTTTCAGACCGAAGTGAAAAGGGATATTCTTATCTGTCCTGGGATTGAAAAGCCTGTAGTCGATTCCGTTAAGAATTCCCTTCAGCTTGTAATCCACCTTTTCCATGACTCCGTGAAGTCCTTCCCCGAAATACTCCGTTTTGATTTCTTCCGCGTAGGTCGGACTTACTGTTGTCACGACATCAGCGTAGTTGATTCCGCCTTTGAGATAGTTCACGTTTCCGAAATACTCAAAACAGAAATCCTGCAGCAGTTCATTGCCGATACCCAGAAGATTGCCGAGAACTTCAGGCGGATATATCCCCTGAAATCTCAGATTATGAATCGTCAGCATGGTCTTGACGTTTTCGAACTTCTTTTCCCAGCGGTATTTCGTTCTGATCAGGACGGGTATGACAGCAGTATGCCAGTCATTGCAGTGCAGAATATCCGGGACGAAATCTATTCTTGTCAGAATTTCAAGGATTGCCTGGGAGAAAAATGAAAACCTTTCTCCATCATCGAAGTAGCCATATGGCGCTTCACGATGGAAGTAGTACATGTTGTCGATGAAGTAATAATGAACACCTTCATGTCTCAGGTATTTGACACCTAAATACTGTTCTCTCCAGCCGATTTTTATCGTTGTATCAAACAGATGCTCCATTTTGTCACTGTACTCTCTGCTGATGGTTCCGTAGTTCGGCATGATCACTCTGCAGTCCTCTCCAAGGCTTAAGAGCTCTTTAGGCAGCGCATAGGCGACATCCGCAAGACCACCTGTTTTTAGGAAGGGATAACATTCTGAAGTGGCAAATAATATTTTCATGGTTTCCTCCTTAGAGTACAGAGCCCTTGCTGACCACTACCGGATTTTTGGGGTTTCCCTTAAGTTCGGTGTTGCCGGTCAGAACGACCTGCTTGTCCGTAATCACATTTTCCAGATTGCAGTTCTCATGAACGCAGGTATTCTGCATGAGGATGGAATCCTTGACCACAGCACCTTTTTCAACAGTCACTCTTCTGAAGATAATCGAGTTGATTACGGTACCTTCGATGTGACATCCGTTGGCAATGAGAGAATTGGTTACAACGCTGTCTTCTGAATAAAAAGTTGGTGTCTCATCCATGACTTTGGTCTGTATCTTGTTCTCACCGAAGAATACATCACTTATGTTGTCCTCATCGAGCATATCCATACTGGATGCATAGTAGCTTTCAACCGAGCTGACGTTTTTCAGAAGTCCCTTGTAGGCATACCCGCGAACCTTGTACTTCGTGACAGAATCGTGGAGCACATCTGTAAGATATACATTTTCTCCTGTTGTCACAGCATCGGTAATCATATCAACAAGAAGCTCCTTTTTGACAATGTAGATTTCCATGGAAATCTTCTTCTTCTCAGAGACCATATCCGGTCTTCTGATGTTCTTTCCGAAGCTGATTACACTGTTGTACTCGTTGGTATTGACTGTGTTGCACCTTTCAAATCCGAAATCGTGTTCTTCAATAGACTTATAGACCACTGTAACATCAGCCTTACTGTCAAGATGGCTTTTGAACACTTCTTTAAGATCGATGTTGCACACCATTGATGTTCCTGTAATGACAGCATAATCGGCTGAAGCTTCAGTCAGGTAGTCGATATTCGCAAAATAGGTGGACAAATCTCCCCTCAGCTGACTTTGGATGTCGGGAGTTGAATATGGAGACAGATAGAATATACCACCCTTTTTTCTGTCCAGATTCCACTGCTTTCCGCTGCCGATATGGTCCATCAGTGAACGGTATTTGTCGTTCAGAAAAATACCCACTGTATCTACACCGGAGTTGACAAGATTTGACAGGGTAAAATCGATCAGTCGATATCTGCCTAAAAACGGAACAGATGCCAAAGGTCTGTTGTTTGTCAGCTGATTCATGTAATAATCATTTTCGCTCAGGTTGATCACACCGAACAGTTTGTTTCTGGCCATAACTATTTATCCTCCTCATAGACTTCATATTCCCCTACTACGCTGATCTGACCATTTCCGTCGATGATGGAATTGTCCGGAATGACAGCATGGGATCCGATCATGGTTTTTCTGATGATGCAGTTCTTTCCGATTTTGACATCTTCCATGATCACTGAGTCATATATTTCCGATCCTTCTCCGACGATGACTTTAGGGGACAGGATCGATTTTCTGATTTTACCGTGAACAATGCAGCCTTCTACAACCAGAGAATCTTTTACGTCCGCTGTTTTAGAGAGATACTGTGGAGGCATGGAAGGATTCGTTGAGTAAATCTTCCATGAACGGTCATTGATCTGAAGCGTGGATTCCTGATCCAGAAGATCCATATTGGCTTCCCACAATGATTCCAGTGTACCGACATCCTTCCAGTAACCCTGGAAGGGATAGGCATAAACTCTTTCATTGGCATCTAGGAAAGCCGGAATGACGTTCTGCCCGAAGTCATCCATGTTTTTTCCTGCAGCAATGCTGTCGTTCATGTATCTTTTCAGAAGTTTCCAGTTGAAGATGTAGATACCCATGGAAGCTAGATTTGATTTGGGGCTTTCTGGCTTCTCTTCAAACTCTTCGATTCTGAGCTCTTCATTGGTATTCATGATTCCAAATCTGGAGGCTTCAGCCCATGGAACTTCAAGCACCGCGATGGTCAGTGCGGCTTCTTTTTCCTTATGGTAATCAAGCATGGATTCATAGTTCATTTTATAGATATGATCCCCAGACAGTACCAGTATAAAGTCAGGATCGTAATCTTCTATATAGGAGAAGTTCTGATAGATGGCATGAGCGGTTCCTCTGAACCACTTCTCTTCGGTGGCGCTTGCATAGGGCTGAAGAATGGTTACACCACCCTCATTTCTATCCATATCCCAGGGCGATCCTATTCCGATATGGGTGTTCAGTATCAGAGGCTGATACTGCGTAAGCACACCGACTGTATTCATGTGTGAATTGGCACAGTTGGAAAGAACAAAATCGATGATTCTGTACTTTCCACCAAAAGGCACCGCAGGTTCTTGGTGAACTTGCCAAGTCGAGTTCCCTGACCTCCAGCGAGGATCATTGCAATAATTTCAGTTTTCATTATTTTGCCCCCTTGATTCTTTTAGGTTTGATGATTAATACGGATAATGGTGGAGCAATCACATCAAGTGAGAATGATTTGTCATCTGCCTCCTCATCTGATGTGCTGTATAATTTTTCAGAATAATCCCAGGCTCCACCATAGTCACTCAGTTCTGTATTAAGCAGTTCCTCATATTGACCTTCAAAGGGAACGCCAACCTTTACATTGTCTCTCTGAACAGGAGTGAAATTGCAGATTATGACCAGGAAATCACGAGGATTTCTGCCTTTACGGATGAAGGTAAAGAGACTCTCATCCTTGTTGTCGGCATCCAGGATTTCAATTCCGTCATATGAGTCGTCAATCTCACTTAATGCTTTATAGTCGATGTAGATCTGGTTGAGCACTTTGATGAAGTTCTGATGTTTCTGATGGTTCTCATATTTAAGTCCTATCCACTCCAGCCCCTCTTTGAATCGCCATTCCATCCACTGTGCGATTTCATTGCCCATGAAATTCACTTTCTTGCCGGGATGACACATCATATAGGCCATGAGTGTTCTAAGTCCCTGGAATTTCATATGCTCGTCACCAGGCATTTTATTCAGCAGTGAACTCTTACCGTGGACGACTTCATCGTGGGATAGTGGAAGGATGTAATTCTCATTGAAGACATACATGAATGAGAAAGTGATGAGATTATGATGATTCTTGCGATAAAGAGGATCAAGTTCGAAATATCTCAGAATATCATTCATCCATCCCATGTTCCATTTATGAGTGAAACCTAGGCCACCCTTCTCTATATCATGAGTGATCAGCGGGAAAGCAGTACTTTCTTCCGCGATCATAAACACCGCTGGTAATTCTTTTCTGATGACGGTATTTAGCTTTTTCAGAAGAGCAACGCCCTCAAGATTCGTATTGCCTCCGTAAATATTCGGTGTCCATGGACCATCGTCATAATCGAGATACAGCATAGACGATACTGCATCCACACGCAGACCATCCGCATGGAACATATCCATCCAGAAGATTGCATTGGAGATCAGGAAACTCTGTACCTGAGGCTTGCCGTAGTCAAAATGAGTGGTTCCCCATCTGTTGTTGTTAGCCTTG
>DAMDIS010000019.1:5798-11221 GCA_032100885.1 Proteiniclasticum sp. | reverse complement strand
ACCATGGGCATCTCTGCAGAAATGTGCAGGCACCCAGTCCAGAATGACGCCGATGTACTGTTTGTGGCATTCGTTGATGAACTGCATAAGTTCAGTCGGCTCGCCAAAACGTGAGGTGACACTGTAGTATCCTGTAATCTGATAACCCCAGGAATCATCTAGAGGATGTTCCATGACCGGTAGAAGCTCCACATGTGTGTAGCCCATTTCTTTGACATAGGGAATCAGTTCGCTGATATATTCCTGAAACGTAAAGAAACCTCCGTCCCAGTGCTTTTTCCAGGATCCCAGATGTACCTCATAGATATTCATGGGACTGGCATTATGATTTTTGCGTCTGTTTTTTGCTCTCCAGGTTCCATCCGTCCATTTGAACTGTGAAAGATCTTTTACAACAGAAGCTGTATTGGGTCTCATTTCAGAATAAAATGCAAATGGATCAGCTTTCATGAACTCGTATCCGTCATGTCTTCTGATGCGATATTTGTAGAGAACATTCTCCCCTAACCCTTCTATGAAAGCAGTCCAGATTCCCGTTGAACCTTGAGGGAACATTTCACCGTAACCCCATTCATTGAAGTCTCCTGCAATGAATACACTCTGGGCATTCGGCGCCCAAACTGTAAACTGTACCCCTTTTTTGCCTTCGAATTCTATGACATGTGCACCCATGAACTCGTAACTTCTGATATGTTCACCTGTGTTGAACAGATAATGATTAAATTCAGTATTGAGAACTCTTTTGGGGTCTTCTTTAGTCTTTGCCATACTTTCCTCCTACTTCTCTATTGCGTTAAGATCGATTAGAATGCGAACCGAAAACTCTCATAGCTGACTTTTTTAACAACTTCTCATTCACTATGAAAATGAGCGTCTCCAATGTGCGAATATTTACTATTTTCTATCTATAATATACCATATTCCTGTAAAATCTAATAGCCCGCAGATAGTTAATAAGCCATGAACCATGAGCCTTCACTGCCTTACGGGCTATTCACGATGAATACACTGTCGCTGTTTTGTTGTTGGTACAGATGATGATTCGGGAATCTGACACCCCTGTCGTCACTTTAACCATAAAAACAAAAAAATCAGAAAACCCAGTACGAGCGTTAATGATGTCAGTACAGATGCGATTCGTTTTATGCGTTCAATTTTAAACTGCCTGTCATCGAGATCACTCGAATCGCTTCCAGTTATACAGCTTTCTTCGCTGTAGGACTTTTCTTTCCTTCTATGTTCTTCCAGAATATAGTCCAGAGGTCCTCCGGAGCCTGGGCTGTTTTTCTTTCTATCTGCCATATACAGTATCTCCTTTATTCCGCTCTCTTCTTCTTTTAATTGTATCACTGGACAGTTGTATTCACAATAAGGACAGGTTTATGCAAAAAAAAGATGACAGATATATCCGTCATCCTCTGATCAGTTCGATATTGATTTTAGACATGTCAAATCCGATTTCTCTGCCTGCGTTAACCATATCATCAAGAAGATCTGCAAAGAGATCCATTTTCTTTCCCGTAACAGGATGAGTAAAGGAAATATACGAGGCATGCAGCGCCTGTCTTTCCATATGCTTAAGCTCTCCGCCATAAAGCTCATCGCCAATAATCGGATAACCGATGTGACTGAGATGTACTCTGATCTGATGTGTTCTTCCTGTGAGAAGCTTCAGAAGAAGAAGCGAGTACCCGTTCTTCCGATCGATCACCTGAACCTCAGTACGACTTTCCTGTCCACGGTCGTCCACGATTCTCTGATAGGCTCCATCACCATCGCGGTAGATGGGCAGATCGATCAGCCTTATGTCTTCTGGAAAATCACCTTTCACGATGGCTGTATAATATTTATCGTAGTGTTCATCCTGCATATCCTGAGAGATACGTGAATGCACAAACTGATTCTTCGCCAGAATGGTCAGTCCGGAGGTATTCATATCAAGCCTTGAGATCAGCCTGATGATTGTGTCCTCACCTTTTTCCCTGTAATGATGGATGACGGCGTTGGCAAGTGTCCCGCTCTGATGTCTCCTTGTAGGATGTACAACAATGTATGGCGCTTTGTTCACGATGAGAACTGCATCGTCTTCATAAACGACGTCAATCGGAAGATCTTCCGCTTCGATATTCTGTGTCTCCTTGCTGATGAGCGATATCGAAAGATGATCTCCTTCTCTGAGGATATAGTCGAGCTTAACCGCTTTCTGATTGATCCTGATTCTCTTTTCCATAGACGCGCTCCGGATGAATCTGGTCGAAAGGTCCATTTCCTCTTTCAGGTATGTTTTGATCTTATTCCCTGTATATGATAGCGGGATATCTTTTTCAATAACTTTCATTGTATTTTTCATCTGCTGTCCTTTCTGAAATCAGATTACTGTAGTAAATCTGTGCTTCCAATGATGCCGACATGACATATGCGTTCTGTTCTTTAAGATACGATATGCTGCTGTTAAGCGATGCAAGTACCGCCAGATCAAGATCTGACTCTGCCAGATTGCGGATCAGTTCAACACCTTCGAAAACTCGACCCGCCTCGATGAAATCAGAGACAAAGATGATCTTCTCAAGAAGCGTCATGTTCTTCCTGCCTGTGGTGTGATACCGAACGGCATCAAGAATTCCCTGATCTCTCATGCCGCCTTCGGACCGAGCGAAAATCGCTCCTGCCTGGGCATGGAGGGTTTTCCAGGCTAAAATCCCTTCACCCGGATCTTCACCCATTTCTCTGATGTAGGAAACCAGCCAGTCATGATCTTTGTCCTTGAGGATGTCGTGGTAATATGCCGCGATCTCAGCATGCTCGATATTTTCACCATAAAGCGCTGCAAGTGATTTTGCCGCTTCTGCTACACCCTGGATGTGCTCATATCGTTTCTGTTTCACATTGCTTCTCAGATACTGCTTTATTGCATCAATGCTCCATGCATTTTCATTTATATAATCCATGTTCATCAATATAATCCCTCACTTTATGTGGCACCAGGTATCCGATTTCCTTTCCGCTTTTTACCCGATCCCTGATATCGCTGCTGGATACTTCAAGTGTCAGAGAATCAAGAATAATCGGATGTTTTTCATGTTTTTCAAAGAATTCTGCAGCATCGGAAGTTCTGTCTTTTCCCGTGAGTTCCCGCTGGAACACAACAAGGTCAGCCAGATTCAGTATGATTTCAGGATTTCTCCAGGAAGAAAAATTCACGTAAGAATCTTCCCCGATGATAAAATAAATTTCATCATTGGGGTAAATCTTCGTGAAATGTTCTAATGTTTCATATGTGTAGCTTAATCCTTTTTTCTCCAGCTCATAGGTCGAAAGATGGAAATCTTCATACTCCTCAATAGCCAGAAGAATCATATTAAGTACATCTTCCGGATCCCTGTCCATCGCCTCTTTGTGTGGAGGGATGTAGTTGGCTTCAAAAGCCATGTACAAATGTCCGTTGTGAATGGGGTTGAAGGTTCCCCCTAGAATACCTGTCTTCATCTCTTTGGAAGTTCTATTTTTTTGTTGTTCTTGCTTTCTTTGTACAGTACGATCTTAGAACCGATAACCTGAACACCTTCACATCCAATGGCTCCAACAAGATGGTCATGTGCTTCTCTGGCACTCATGCCACTGTTTTCAAGTACTGTGATTTTGACGATTTCTCTTTTTTCAAGAGCGCCTTCCACCTGACTGATGAAAGGAGCTTCGATACCGCCCTTTCCGATTTGAAATATAGGTTCAATCTTATTTGCAAGACTTCTTAAGTATGCTCTCTGCTTTGTCGTTATCATATGATTATTCTCCTATGCATAGTATTCAAATTCGAAATCATTCAGTCTGATGGAATCTCCATCCTGTATGCCCATTTCTCTTAGACGGTCAAGGACACCCTTGTTGCCAAGAACTTTATGGAAGTATCTCAGATGGCTTGGATTATTGAGGTTAACCGCATTAAGCAGTCTGTCCACAAATGTTCCGTAAACCACATAGACACCTTCTTCATCTACTTCGATATCATAAGTGAAGTGCTTTTCTTCAGGAATGAAGAAGTCTTCTTCATTATAGATGGTGTCAAGGATCGGAATGGACTGAAGCTTGTCCGCACAGACCTTCATGATTGTCTCAACGCCTTCACCGGTTGCTGCCGACATTGCATACACTTCATTGAATCCCAGCTCATTTATCTTAGTCTTGAATTCTTCAAGGTAAGACTTGTCGTAAAGCAGATCGACTTTGTTCATCACAACGATCTGTGGTCTGTCTGTAAGGTCAAGACTGTATTTCTTCAGCTCTTCATTAATCAGCTTGAAGTCTTCTACCGGGTCTCTTCCTTCTATTCCTGATACGTCGACAATATGAAGAAGAAGTCTTGTTCTCTCAATATGTCTCAGGAACTGGATACCAAGTCCTACGCCTTCTGCTGCACCCTCAATGATTCCAGGGATGTCAGCGATGACAAAGGGATTGATACCTGTAAGTGCCACAACACCAAGATTTGGTTCAAGTGTTGTGAAATGGTAGTTTGCAATTTTAGGTGTTGCCTTGGATACTTTTGAAAGAAGGGTCGACTTACCTACATTAGGGAAACCAAGAAGTCCTACATCTGCAAGAAGCTTCAGCTCAAGCGTGATGTTTCTTTCTTCTCCGGGCATACCTGGTTCTGCGAAATCTGGAGCCTGTCTTGTGGGGGTCGCAAATTTGGCATTTCCTTTACCGCCTTTACCGCCTCTAAGGACAACAAAACGGTCACCGATCTTAGAGAGATCCGCAATGATTTTGCCGGATTCCTTGTCTTTTACAATAGTACCAAGAGGTACTGGAATGAGAAGATCATCAGCTGCCGCGCCGTAACATTTTGTCTGACCGCCGTTCTCTCCGTTTTTCGCGACAAACTTTCTCTTGTACTTGAAGTTCAGTAGAGTGGTCATGGAATTATCAACGACAAAAACGACATCTCCGCCATCACCACCGTCACCACCATCGGGACCGCCATGGGATACATACTTGTCTCTTCTGAAAGATATGGCGCCATCGCCACCGTCTCCGCTTCTCATATACACATCTGCTATATCTATAAACATGTTCATTTTTCTCACCTGCCTTAATTTTAGGGTTATATCTTGTCCATCATTTAAGTGGATATTGTGTTCTTTTGTCATTATACTATAAAATCATGACAATATCATTTAAGGATGAACTTACTTCAAAAAAGAGGACCTGCTGTATAAGCAGGCCCATTCTTTGCTTACTATTCTGCAACTGCTTCCAGTTCAACTGGGTAAACACTCGCTTTTTTTCTTTCCTTACCAAGTCTCTCGAATCTTACAACTCCATCAACTTTAGCGAATAGAGTATCATCACTACCCTTACCTACGTTTGTACCAGGGTGGATCTTAGTTCCTCTTTGTCTGACAAGGATGTTACCAGCAAGAACA
>DAMDIS010000019.1:4528-5788 GCA_032100885.1 Proteiniclasticum sp. | reverse complement strand
ACAAACTGTCCGTCAGCTGATTTTACCCCAAGTCTCTTTGACTCAGAATCTCTACCGTTCTTTGTACTTCCCATACCCTTCTTGGATGAGAAGAACTGAAGGTTTAATATAAGCATGGTGTTACACCTCCTCTTCAATTAGCTTTATAAAATTACCGTGCTGCAATTCAATTGCTCTGATTCCTAATAATAATGTTTCCATTAATATCTGCGCTTCCTTCTTTTCATCAGGTGATGCGCTGTCGATGCTGACTGATAAATATCCGCCGTCCTGATTCATATCCAGCACGTTTCTGATTTTCATGACTTCATCCAGACCATTGTATGTCATCATGCACTGTGCAGTGACTGCTGCGCATACAATATCCTTTCCGTACTCATCAAAATCCGCATGTCCCTCATAGGTAAATGCAACGAGCTGACCAGATTTCCGTAAAAACCTTACTTCAATCATGACTAAGCTTCGATTTTCTCAATAAGAATCTTTGTGAAAGGCTGTCTGTGACCCTGCTTCTTTCTATAATCCTTCTTTGGCTTGAACTTGAAGACAACAACCTTCTTTGCCTTACCGTGACCGATAACCTTAGCGGTTACCTTAGCTCCCTCAACTACAGGACTTCCTATAGTAAGTTCACCTTCTCCGTTAGACACTGCCAAAACATCTGTTAGTTCAATAATAGAGTCCAGATCAGCTGAAATCTTCTCCACTTTGAGAATATCACCTTCGGAAACTTTATACTGCTTACCACCTGTGTTTAAAACTGCATACATATGAAACACCTCCTCATATCAGTACTCGCCTTTGAGGCACAGCAAAAATTGCTGTTTAATTAAACCTCTTCTGAGCGGCCTACATAGTATTATAACAATGATATTTCTCTATGTAAAGAAATATTTATGGTGTAACAAGGAATTTCTCTTTTTCCTGAATCTGATTTTTGAACACCAGCGGTTCAATGCTGAAGTCATCATGAATCCCCGAAAACTCAAGATAGATTCTCTTTCCTTCTGCACCAATCTCAGACAGAAAAATTTCCAGTTCTTCCTTTATCCTTGACTCATAAGGTCTGCCTACAACAATCAGATAATCTCTGATCTCAATATTGTCGACTTTTTTCATCAGTTCGTTCTTGATCAGCTTTTTCAGATACTGATAGTTCAGTCTCTTCCCTTTATCGTCACAGGAGCCGCATGCTTCTTCGATATAGTGATAGATGGGATAGCCTTTCTTTTTTCTTGTCAGCTGCATGAGGTTCAGTTC
>DAMDIS010000019.1:3896-4518 GCA_032100885.1 Proteiniclasticum sp. | reverse complement strand
TCTGTCAGTGGATACACTCTGGAAAAGAGCGGATCATCATGGAGTTCTTTTTCCATGGCTTTCTCCAGTTTTTTCCGGTTGTCTTCAAAAGACAGATCGATGAAGTCGATGACGATGATGCCTGAAAGATTTCTCAGTCTGATCTGTCGTGCAATCTCCTTGACTGCAGACAGGTTCATGGAAAGTGCCATCTCTTCCTTGTTTGTCTTTTCCGTGAATTTTGCACTGTTGATGTCGATGACCACCATGGCTTCCGTGACCTCAATGATCAGGTTGCCTCCTTCTTTCAGATGGACTTTACGGTGTCTCAGTTTAAGAAGGTCCTGCTCTATACCGTAGAAATCAAAAAGGCTTCTGCCGTTTCCGTGAATGAGTGAGGGCATGGAATACTCCTCTTTCAGTCTGTCAGCGGTCTCCTTTTTGTCTGAATAGATCATGTTGATCTCACTGAACCGGTCTCTCAGGATACGATCCAGAATAGAAGATTCTCCATAGAGTTTCTTTGGTCCGATTCCGGTTTCGGATTTTTTCAGAATATCTTTAAATTCCTGATGCAGATCACTGATTTCCTTCTCGATCTCATCTTTTGACGCGTCGTAAGATGCTTCTCTGAACAGTATTC
>DAMDIS010000019.1:0-3886 GCA_032100885.1 Proteiniclasticum sp. | reverse complement strand
GACACCTTCTCTTGGCGTCTGGCTGCCATGCTTCTCGAGAAAATCTTCTCTGTCAATTTTTTTGGAGAAATTGAATCCTTTCCCTTCGAAGAGGACAACAAACCGACCGCCAATGGATATTTTATCGGTAACCTTGGTGCCTTTACTTCCTTCTTCTTCTTTAATGACTTCCACAAGGATACTCTGGCCTTCTTTGTAGTCCTGAAATTTATTTCTGTCGGTCACATAGAGAAAAGCGTTTTTCTTCAGACCGATATCGATAAATACAGAATTCAGAGATTTCACCTTTTTTTTGATGATTCCGAGAAAAATATCACCTGAACGTACTTCCTGATCAATTTCTTCGAAGTAGCATTCGGACAGGACATTGTTTTTCTTCAGGGCAATTCTTCTATACT
Organism: Proteiniclasticum sp.; assembly: GCA_032100885.1. Lineage (GTDB taxonomy): Bacteria > Bacillota > Clostridia > Clostridiales > Clostridiaceae > Proteiniclasticum. Next base: position 3,488 of record DAMDIS010000019.1, on the reverse strand, counting down.
GGTCTTCTTCAATGAATAATTCAATCATCTGTGATGCCTGCCTTTCTATCGGGTTTCTGCCCGGATGTCAGCCTGTAGGATTTACAGGAAAAGTGTGGTTTTCTTCTTCATACCGACATTAAGAACCATTCCGATGGCTATAAATGTGGTGAGAACAGAACTTCCTCCATATGAAACAAGAGGGAGTGTGATACCCGAAATCGGCATAATCCCCATGGTCATACCCACGTTCTGAAGAATCGAGAACAGGAAGGAAGAAAACACACCAACGGCTATGCATCGTCCGAAAATCGTATCCGTCTTTCTTGCGATCCTCAGCATGCGGTAAAGCAGTATCCCATAAAGAAGAAGAAGTATGACTCCTCCAATAAGACCGAAATTCTCAGCCAGAACGGAGAAAATAAAGTCAGTGTGATTTTCGGGAACCCTGTTGAAGAACTGTGTACTCGCCTGAGCCTGTCCGCTCATATCGGTAATGAACTGGCCGAAATCGAACTTGCCGGATATTTTCCCGGAACCGATGCTGATCACACTTCGACTGAGCTGGTAATTGATTCCCAGCTCACTTCCTTCATTGAACAGAAAACTGGTCAGGCGGTCGCTCCAGTGAGATGGAAGGAAGTTCGTTTTAAGAACAACAAGTATGGAGAGACCGATAAAGCCGAATCCTCCTAATATAACTTTCATGGACAAGCCCATGACATAGTAGATTCCGAGAACGATGAAGAAAGTGATCATGGTGATCCCCATCTCGGGCTGTAGCAGCATGAGTACAACAGGAATAAGCGCATAAATGGTTACCTGCACAAAATTCCTGAAATTATTGAGATTGCCGTCTACTTTCTGAAGCTGCTTTCCGACCATGAGCATGGTTGTAAGCTTTGCAAATTCTGCAGGCTGCAGTCCCCTGGTTCCGATACTGAACCATCCTGCCGCTCCTTTAACCTTGGTCGTGAATAGAACGACCACAAGAAGGATGACGACAATCCAGTAGAGTACATCTACGATTTTATAGACTTTTCTGTAGTCCATGAGCAGTATGACATAAACTACGCCTAAGGAAAGCACAAGCCACGTCAGCTGCAGCCTGGCATAGTAGCTGCTTGTGGCGGTATAAATATTGAATACACCAAAAATCAGAATGGCCACTGCGCTGAGGAGCATGCCAAAGTCCAGTTCTTTCAGTTCTTTTTTATCTATGAATAAACCTTTGATCAAATTCATTTAATAACCTTCCCATCATCTTTCAAGAGCAAAATAAAAGCTGTATGCATTAATATATTAACTCATACAGCCTTTACTTTCAATTTAACATTTCCTTAGTTTTTCGGGTCTTATTTCTTTTTTCTTATCGGAATATTCGCAACTAGTGCAGGCACCGAACCGAACTCACTGTCAGTCTGTGTGATCTGCAGATCGAGTTCCTGATCATTGTCGATTTCTACGTACTTTCTCAGAACTTCTAAAATATCATTTTTAATGTTCTCAAGCAGTTCGGGAGAAACATCTCCTCGGTCATGCATAAGAATGAGTTTTAATCTGTCTTTTGCTGTGTCCTTTGATCCGTTCTTTTTCTTGAAAAATCCGAAAATATCCATACCGTACCCCCTTTTACTTTCTCTTGAATAGTTTGGTCAGTTTACTGAAGAAACCTTCTTCCTCTGGTTTCAGGTTTAAAAGAGGGATGTCTTCACCGGTTATTCTTCTTGCAATATTGATGAATGCAGTACCTGCAAGTGTTCCTTCAGATGTAACGATCGGTTCACCTTTGTTGGTTGAAATCGTAATGTTACGATCATCAGGCACGATGCCCAGAAGTTTGACGGACAGAATTTCCAGAATATCTTCAACGTTCAGCATTTCTCCACTTTCTGTCATTTCGTGGTTCAGTCTGTTGATGATGACCTTATGGTCTTCAATACCCTTTGAGTCAAGTTTTCCGATTACTCTGTCGGCGTCTCTTACAGACGTGACTTCCGGATTCACAACGATGATTGCGCTGTCTGCAGCGGCGATGGAGTTTTCAAACCCCTGCTCTATGCCTGCAGGACAGTCGATCAGGATATAATCGAAATCCACTTTAAGATCCTTGATGAGTTCGACCATCTGGTCTGTTGTGATGTCGTTTTTGTCTCTGGTCTGCGCTGTTGGAAGCAGGCAAAGATGAGGAAGTCTCTTGTCCTTGATTAGAGCCTGCTTCAGCTTGCATCTGCCTTCGAAATAATCAAGCAGAGTATAGACGATTCTGTTTTCAAGTCCCATAAGGACATCCAGATTTCTAAGTCCTGTGTCTCCATCGATAACAACAACTTTATGTCCGAGCTGTGCAAGAGCTGTTCCGATGTTGGCAGTAGTTGTTGTTTTACCTACGCCACCTTTACCGGATGTAATAACAATCGATTCTGGCATTTAAGTCTCTCCTTCTCTTCTTTTCTAATATTCAAATTTTGTCGGGATATATGGCTCAACATAGATATTATTATCTAATAGTCTGGCAACTTCCGGGAAATTGGTCTCACTTTGTGCAGGTCTTCCGAATGTACCTGCGATGGATAATAGCGATGGTGTCAGTTTGATGGCTGCCACAAATGCCTTTTCGTTCCCTGAAGTTCCTGCAAACGCTCTGCCCTTCAGCTGCCCGAGGATGACGATATTGCCTTCGGCGAAAATCTCAGCACCGATGTGGACGTCTCCTATCACCACAACATTTCCCTTAAAGTCGACCAGCTGGCCGCCTCTCATGGATTTGGTGATGAACTTTGTATTGCCTTCTTCTACTCCATTGAATACCTGAGGAAGATCTTCTTTTCGATTCGACTCCTCAAAGTTGACGCTGGTTAATGCGATGGTGTCGTATAGAACCTTTTCAACTACGATTCTTTCATCATCCTTCAGCCTTATAGGGTAGGTTGTAACATATACTGCATTTCCACTGTAGAAACTTTTCAGCGGTTCCAATTTATTCTTCAGTGCTTCAACCAGTTCTTCGGTTGAGCTGAATTCCAAAAGATTGATGATCAGGTTAAGTCCCTTCCGGTTACCTTTTACCTGAATCCTATCGATACTACTCATTGAGTCCCTCCATAAATGCTTAAAAATAACATCTAAAATCTATTTTATAGGATTTGGCCTAATAATTCCACTCAAATAACTGAAAAATGGAAAATATAAGCCAATATCACAGTTTTACAAAAAAAGAAAACCTGCGAAGCAAGTTTTCAGAATCTCCACTCTTTTTTCACAACAGGTATCCTGCTGTAGGCTACAACGAATTTGTAGATGATCATGCCAAGAATCAAAGTATAAACCGGCGTGACAATCACCGATATATAGTTCCCTCTGATACCGAAAACAAAAAGGATAATCAGAATCACAAGGGTTTTGACTGCCTGTGCCAGGGTGACAAACAGGATGGGTATGGTTTTCTTTCCTTCTTTCAGGGTGAGTCCGATTTTAGCCAGTCCGAGATAAAGGAACAGATTAACTAG
>DAMDIS010000018.1:19413-27005 GCA_032100885.1 Proteiniclasticum sp. | reverse complement strand
ATGGATTTTGTTTTCTCCTTCAGAATGAGTGCGGCTAGAAGCATAGTCATGAGAGGCGTTGTTGCCTGGATGATTGCAGCCTCGGAAGAAAACACTTTCTGCAGCCCCAGAATCTGAAGAGAGAAAAAAAGCAGAGGGTAGAAGAGCGATAAGGGGAGAATCGAGAGAATCTCCTCTTTCTTCAGTCTGAATTTAAAGAAACCGAAACTTTTCAGTACGAAAAGCGCTAGAAAAGAAAAGGTGAATCTGTGAGCAAGTACTGCCCATGGGGATGCAGTCTCTAAAGTGACTTTGTTTGCGAGAAAGGAAAACCCTATGATCACTGCCATGGATACTGCGGCAAGATATGCTGAAGTCTTGTCATTCAATGCGTTCATCCCCTTGTTCTACTTATTAGAATGATTATATCAATAAGTAGTGCAATTGTTAAGTTTATGAAGAAATGGTCAATCTTGGTTGGATATGAGGGGGATTCTCTTTCATTATGATAAAATAGTAGAAAACATAATAAGAGACAGAGGTGAAATATATGATATTAAACTGTATGCCGGTGGAGATTCTGAGCAGAGAAGAAGCGGACAGGCTTCGGGAACTCACAGGTGCAGACATTAAAGATGTGGACAACATCAGAGACCATGTGGATATTTTAGACCAGGTGGAAGCCATCATTCCACCATGGAGATTCAAGGCAGAAGAGCTTGCGCTGATGAAGAACCTGAAATGGGTTCAGGCGTTCAGTGCAGGAGTGAATACCTACCCTTTGGAGGAAATCAGGAAAAGAGGCATCCTTCTGACCAATTCAAGCGGCGTTCATGCACCTCAGATGACAGATCATATCATGGGCATGATCCTGGCTTTTTCAAGAGGACTTCTGCCAAGCATTCGTGAGCAGAAGGAGAAGAAATGGTCAGTGGATTTCTCCCTGAGTGAGCTCACAGATAAGGAGATGCTCATCGTCGGTGCCGGGAGCATAGCAAAGAAGGCCAAGGCTTTCGATATGAAGGTCATCGGACTAAAAAGAACGGTGGAGGAGCTGCCGCATTTTGATAAAGTGCTTCCCCTTGAAGATCTCAGGGAGGCCATGAAATCGGCAGATTATGTGGTCATTCTTGCACCCCTTACCAAGGATACAAGAGGGCTCATCGGGAAAGAGGAACTGGCGTTAATGAAAAAGGATGCCGTGCTCGTAAATCTTGCCCGTGGTCCGCTGGTGGACGAAAAGGAACTGATCCTGGCCATTCAGGAAGGAAGAATCCGTGGAGCTGGACTTGATGTGTTCTCAAAAGAACCTCTCCCTGAGGAAAGTCCTCTGTGGGACCTTGACAATGTGATCCTTACGCCCCATATGGGCGGCTTCAGCGATGTTTCCAATGAGCGCTCCCTTAAGCTCATCGCAGAAAACATCAGGCGTTTTCAAAATGGAGAAGAGCTCCTCAATCAGGTGGATCTCAGTTTAGGCTACTAGCCGATACCATGAAGAACAGTTCTCTGAAGCTTGGAGAAACAACAATATAGACGAATAAAAGACAGAGGCTCATGGATGATCATCCATAACCCTCTGTCTTTTTCAGCTTAGCCTTTTTTTGTAGAAGAATATTAACTGATGTCTTTACTATTCTACGACGACTGCTGTTCCTGATGCGGTAACCATAAGCATTCCGTTATTCTGACCTAATGTCTCATAATCGATCTTTACGCCGATGACTGCATTGGCACCCAGGCCGTAGGCTCTTTCTTCCAGTTCTCTCAAAGCATTGATTCTTGCCTCGATGAGCTCGCTTTCGTAAGTTTTGCTTCTTCCACCGAAGAAGTCTGAGATCCCCGCTGTGAAGTCCTTAATGAAGTTGATTCCTGAGATGACTTCCCCGAAAACAATACCCTTATATGCGATGACTCTTTTTCCTTCTACAGCATTGGTTGTTGTAATAACCATAACTCATTCCTCCTACATTGATATCTGATTTTATTATAAATCTACCATTTAACAATTGCACATTTTTAATGGAACTTTAACGAGATTTTTAAAACCGCTGCTTTTTAGCTCATGTTTTCATCCTGGAGGATTTTCGTTCAAATGCTATAAGGCTGAACATTTTTATGCTATAATCTAAAATTGTATTAAATGTAATAAATGAAAACTGTTATCAGTAACATAAAGAGGTGTATATATAGATGAGTATTGCAGGAGAAGGATGTGAAATCCTCGTACCTTTCAGTGAAAGAAAAACACTGCAGGAAGTGGAAAGAAGCCTGACCACAACATACAAGAGAAATATATGGGGGAAGTTCATAAAAGCCATCAACGATTACGAGCTGATCAAAGATGGAGACAAGATTGCTGTAGCCATATCAGGAGGTAAAGACAGCCTGGTTCTCGCCAAGCTCTTCCAGGAGCTGAAAAAGCACAAAAAGAACAGCTTTGAAGTGGAATTCATCGCCATGGATCCCGGATATCACAAGGAAATCAGAAAACTCCTTGAAGAGAACTGCGCATTCCTGGATATTCCGGTGAAGATCTACGAGTCAGGCATCTTCAATGTCATCGATAAAATTGCCAAGGACTATCCCTGCTACATGTGCGCAAGGATGAGAAGAGGTTCGCTCTATGAGTTTGCCCAGAGTCTCGGCTGCAACAAGCTTGCCCTTGGTCATCACTTCAATGATGTCATAGAGACTGTCATGCTTAACGTCATCTACGGAGGAACCTTCAAGTCCATGCTGCCGAAGCTTAAAGCGCAGAACTTCGAGAACATGGAGATCATAAGACCGCTGTACCTGGTTGAAGAAGACAACATCAAAAACTGGATTCAGGGCGCAGGCATCTGGCCGCTGAACTGTGCGTGCATGGTCTCGGCAAAGAAGATCGGCAACAAGAGATACGAAGTGCGTGAGATGATCAAGAATCTCAAAGCCCAGAACAAGGATGTGGATAAATGCATCTTCAGATCCCAGGAGAATATCCAGATGGACTCTGTGGTGGGATGGAGAGACAAGAAGGGGGAAAAGCATTCCTATCTTGAATTCTATGATGATGAAGAGATGATGTTTGACACGGATGAATACACTCCTATGGAGTAGACCCTGAAAATATGTTAAAATCTAACCATCGAAAAATATTAGAATTTTGAGGAGAGAGATATGATGAAGATGGCTTTTGTTTGTAACGGCAGTAGTACCCGCGCGCAGCTTGCAGCATCCATTGCAAGGGAATATTTCAAGGACGCCGAGATTGTGGCAGCAGGAAGTATCGAGGAAGAAAAGGACGAGATGGCGCTTAAGGTTCTGGCAGATGATGGAATAAGCTCAGACGATCTTACGCTGAAGACTCTTTTTGATCTGGACTTTGACATGAACTATGCAGTGGTTGTCGGCTGTGATGAGGGAGGATGTCCTCTTGTATTTGCAGATAAGGTCGTTGAATGGGACTTCATCGAAAATCCTAAGGGAAAGGGCGAAGAAGCCTATCGCCATGCCAAGGATCAGCTGAAGGAAGAAATCAAGAAGTTCTACATGGAAACCATAGCATAAACAGAGATTGATGAGAACACAAAGAAGGTGCACCCTTAACGGGCTGCACCTTCTTTTACATGATCTGTGATTCAGATACTGTGCTTTCTATTCGAAACCGTTCATGAAAGTATCAGGGTCTGCGCTCAGTCTTCTGTTCTCGTTATGCGCATCGATCTTTTTCATGTCTTCATCCGAAAGTTCGAAATCGAAGATGTCGATGTTCTCTCTAATTCTTGATGGGGTGACAGACTTAGGAATCGCAAGGACGCCGTTCTGATGGTGCCATCTCAGGATAACCTGTGCGGGTGACTTGCTGTACTTATTGCCAAGATCCACGAAGACCTGTGCTTCAAGGTCTCCCTTACCCTGCATGAGCGGTCCCCAGGCTTCCACCTGGATACCTTTTTCTTTGCAGAAGTTCAGGATTTCTCTCTGATTCATAAGAGGATGAAGCTCGATCTGGTTCATGGCAGGAACAACTTCTGTCTCAGCCATAAGTTCTTCCAGATGGTGGATGTGGAAATTGCAGACTCCGATGGCTCTGACTTTCTTGTCCTTGTAGAGTTTTTCGAGCGCCTTGTATGATTCCACAAACTTGTCCTTGCCAGGCCAGTGGATGAGATACAGATCCACATAATCGGTATCCAGTTTCTTCAGGCTGGTTTCAAAAGCTTCAAAAGCTTTGTCGTAGCCCTGGTCGGTATTCCAGAGTTTTGTTGTGAGGAAGATTTCCTCTCTTTTCAGTCCGCTTGCCTTGATCGCACGGCCTACGCCTTCTTCATTTCCGTAGATGGCAGCAGTATCGATGAGTCTGTAGCCTGCCTCCAGTGCTTCAAGAACCGATCTGAAGACTTCGTCGCCTTCCTTGACCTTGAAGACACCGAATCCGAGACTGGGTATTTCTATACCGTTATTGAGTTTCCATATTGGGACATTTGTCATGATAGACCTCCTTAATACGTTGAAATTGCTCTATCTCTATTATAATCAAAAAATCACATACAAAATGAAATAAATGTTAATTCTGTACAATAAACACAATACTCAGTAACGGTTTCCCTTTACTTCTCATGGTGCACTATATGATATAATTCAATTAGATATACCCTGTTTCATAGGGAATAACACTTTGGAGGGAAAAAAATGAATGGTGCGATGATTGCCCATGACAACATGAAAGACGACCTGGTTTTGTTTACCCTGAAGCATAAAAAGCTGCTTCAGAAGTTCAACCTCTACGCCACCGGTACAACCGGAAAGAGACTCATCGACGAGACAGGACTTGATATCCACAGGCTTCAGTCTGGTCCCATAGGCGGTGACCAGCAGATCGGTGCACTGATCGCTGAGGGAAAGATCAAATTTGTCATTTTCTTCAGAGATCCTCTGACTGCTCAGCCTCATGAACCTGACGTGCAGGCACTCCTTCGGCTGTGTGATGTGCATAAGATTCCCATAGCGACAAACATCACTTCTGCAGAAATCATCATCCATTATCTGGAAAGACTGATCACTGGAGGACAGGTAACCGGACATGTTGAACTAAGTGAATAGAATATTTCCGTTTAATGAACATAGTGTGAATACAATTAGATAAATCAGAACATCATGCGTTTCTTTTCTGCTGTAAAAAGGCTGAAAGAGGCGTTTTTCTTTTATTTATGTTAAATTATTTAGTTTAAAAATAAAATATTGTAAACTGAGTGAATTTTAAGCTAATTGCAAGACTCCATCAAGTATAATTAGATTATATCGATTACAATCCGGAAGATACCAACAATAATGTAATAAATGGAGGATATCCTCTACCAATCAGGATATATATCCTGGCTGACCCAATAAACTGAGCATTAATAAGGAGGTAGAATGATGAGAGTAGGAATAATCGGAGCAGGAAATTCTGGGCTGGCCATGGCCGCTCATCTGAGCTTTTTAGGGAACAAAGTATATCTTTGGAATAGAAGCGAAGACAATATCACAGATCTGATCAAAGCGAAAAAGGTTGAAACCATAGGCGTACTTGTAGGTGAGTTCAAACTTGAACAGGTCACTTTCGTTATGAGAGAAGTGGTTGAATGTGCAAGAGTGATTTTTGTAACGACACCGGCGACATCCCATAAGGAACTGGCAAAGCTTATGGCACCATATCTTACCGACAGACATATTGTCATACTCAATCCGGGAAGGACTTTCGGTGCTGTGGATTTCAAGGATGAACTCATAAGAAATGGAAATCTCTCCAGCGTAAAGATCCTTGAAACCCAGACCATCATTTATACCTGCAGAAAACTGTCTCAGACGAAGGTGAACATCATTGCACTTAAGAGAGATGTGCTGATTTCCACTTTTTATGGAGAGGATATCGATGAAATCATGTCGAGGATTCCAGATGAACTGAACAAGTTCTACAAGAAAACTGACAGCATGGTGGAAACCTCCATAGGTAATGTGGGCATGATTCTTCACTGCGCCCCGATGCTTCTGAATACAGGGTGGGTCGAATCCCCTCATAAGTTCAAATATTACAGGGAAGGCATTTCAAGAACAGTAGCTGACTTTATCGAGAAGATTGATATGGAAAGACAGGAAGTCGCAAGACTTCTCAACCATCCGGTGATTTCGGCCAAAGAATGGCTTCAGCATTCCTACGACATACAGTGTGAAAGTCTTTACGACTGCATACAGTCCAATGCCTCCTACGAAGAGATCTACGCCCCGGCGAATCTTCAGTACAGGTATATCTTCGAGGACATTCCCTATGGGCTTGTTCCCTTGGAAAGCATGGGCAAAGATCTGGGACTTGAAATGAAAAACACCGAAATTGTGATCAACCTGGCCAATGCACTTCTTGATCTGGATTTCAGAGCCATAGGGCGTACAGCCGGAAAGCTCCATTTCGACTACAAGAAGCTGATGAAAGGGGTAAGGGCACAAGACCTGGTAGAAAACACAAAGAAAGAGGAGCTGATTTTTTGAACAAGAAGATGATTGTTGCATCCATAGGAAACTGTGTACATGCAGCGGGTATATATAATTTCAGCGTTATGGCGAGACATGAAGGTTATAACGTGGAGTATATGGGCTCTGCGGTTCCACTGAAGGAACTGGTCGGTGGAATCATCGAATTTGAACCCCATATTGTGGCACTGAGCTACAGACTGTCTGAAGAAGGAGCCTTCTATCTCCTGAAGGAGCTTGAAGGAATCATCAAGGAAAACGGATTTGAAGACATCATCTTCATTTTCGGCGGTACAGTTGAGACAGCCAAGGCTGCTCGAAAATTCGACTACATCAAGAAAGTGTTCGATGGAAGCGAAGAGAAAGCGGAAAGCATCATCTATTTGAGGAATATTGAGAAGGGAGTGGTGGAAGATGTCATGCCTCCACAGACCCTAAGAGAAAGAATCGAATGGAAAAAGCCTTTCCCTGTGATCAGGCATCATATCGGACTTGAAACCATTGAAGACACCTACAGGGACATCAAGGTTCTTGCAGAGAGCAAGCTCCTTGACATCATTTCCCTTGCACCGGACCAGAACTGCCAGGAGTACTACTTCCATCAGGATGAGATGCCTAAGGGTGAAGACGGCGCAGGCGGCGTCCCCATAAGAAATGAAGATCACCTGAGAATGATGTATGAAGCCACAAGATACGGAAACTATCCCCTCATGAGATGCTACTCTGGAACAAGGGATGTCTATCCGTTCTCAAAGATACTGAAGGATACCGTAAACAATGCCTGGGCGGCCATTCCACTGACGTGGTACAGCCAGCTCGACAGAAGATCGGAAAGAGAACTGCTCACCGCCATAAAGGAAAATATGGAGGCCATCAAATACAATGCGGAAATGGGTGTGCCTGTTGAGATGAATGAAAGTCATCAGTGGGCATTAAGGTACTGCTCGGATGTCATTGAAGTCGCCGTAAGCTACATTACAGCCAAGGTTGCGAAGAGCCTGGGTGTAAAGGATATGGTCATGCAGTACATGCTGGCAAATCCTCCATCTATTTCACATATGATGGACCTGGCTAAGATGCAGGCGAAGATCGACCTCATGGGCGAGCTTGAGGATGATACCTTC
>DAMDIS010000018.1:0-19403 GCA_032100885.1 Proteiniclasticum sp. | reverse complement strand
CAGCATCATCAGAATGGTCAGAACCGGTCTTCTTGCATACCCTGCAGATATGGACAAGGCCAAGGGACTCATCGCCTCCACCATGTTCTACGGATCGTTCTTGAAGCCCGACATCGTGCATGTGGTTTCCTATTCGGAAGCGGTCATGAGAGCGACAAGCAAGGAGATCCTTGAGAGCGTCCGGATCGTGAACAAGTCCATGGAGATAGCGGAAAGAGGCCTTCTTGAGAATCTTCATGAGGACAGAAAGTTCAAGGCAAGACTGGAATACCTGAAATCGGAAGTGAGATACCTTCTGGATGAGATCAGCAAGCTTAAAGATGTGGAAGATCCTCTGTCTGATCCCGAAGTGGTCTATCTTGCCATCAGGGAAGGGCTTCTGGATGCACCGGGACTTAAGGGGTTCAGCGTGGCTCAGGGTAATTTCCGGACTGAAATCTACGACGGCTATCATGTAACCGTGGATGATGACGGAACGATTCTTGATGAAGAAAACCGGATCAGAAGAGTGCGCGAACTGGCAAAGAAAAAGCATAAAGCCGGCATCTGATAGGGTCTGAAGGAAAGACTGCATCAGGATAAGATGGGAGGATGTTTTATAACATGATCAGGTAACCGGCAGTCAGATTTCCATGCGGGTACATGTTACTGCCTGTTTTCATCGCTTGGCATAATCAGTGCACAGATGATATAGATGATCACTGAAGGACCGGGAAGCAGCGAAAACAGGAGGAATCCGACTCTAAGGAGAGTGGGGTCAATGTTGAAGTACTCGGCGAATCCGCCAAGAACACCGAAGAGCCATCTGTTGGTGGATGATTTGGTCAATACTTTTTTCTGATTCAATGTCTGCACCTCTTTTAATTTATGATTTGTTTTCATTCTAGGATACTCAAATTAAAGAATGATGAAAAGCATATGAAAGTCTCATAAAAATGCAGGAATATTTCTGATTTCACCTTTGAAAGTAACGAAAAATTATCCGAAATGATGTATACTATATAACATAGCATAAATTACTACATTCAGTATTTGTGGTAAAAATGTAAATCTGTCACGGTAAAGGAGAATCCAATGAAGAAAGAATTTTCACTAAGCAACGGTAAAGCCATGATAAATTTCTCGGCGAAGTATTGTGATACCATTGAGAAGATTTTAGAGTCCGACTCGTTCAGAAGAGTCACGGTAACCTATCTTGAATCCATCGCCAGAAGAAATACACAGAATTACAAGAAACTCATAGCCCTATATGAAGGAATCACCATTAACGAACTGACTGACAAACTGGTTGAAGTCATGAAACTTCTCACACTGTTTAGCGGAGAGGAAGTCATAAGAATCCGCAAGGACTACGAGTGCCTTCTGGATGATCCTGACTGGTTTACAGCAGTCGTTGAAGACTTCTATGCTTACTGGCGCAGAATGGAAAGATATTCTGTCATTCAGAACAGAAGAAGCACAGAAGGGCTTGCCCAGACGAGCTTCATCGAAGCCAACAACAGATTTACCAATCTGATTCTTGAGCTCTACAGAAAAATCGAGAGAAACGTTTCGGGCATAGAACCGAATGTCTACAGACAGGTTCCGGCCGGTGTCAATGCAGGAGTCATCCTTCAGGAAACCGTATGGCCCATTCCAAGAGGCTACGAGATCTTAAGCGATGTGCCGTTTATCTCCTCCATTGTCATGGACTCTCCGTTCATTTCCTATCCTAAGAAGAATACAAGAGACGGAATCTTCCAGGAAGCAAAGAGCAATCCCATCGATGATGCCTACATCAACAAGGACCATTTCTTCTGCTATCCCGCAAAGATCGGCAAGCTGGTTGCGTTCCTCTATTTCCACAGAGATCTTATGGCGCACGGCATCTCTCTTTCCAACCTCTTCGAGATGGCAAGAGAAGAAGAGTATGTCGGAAGAAAGCCTGATATCGTCTATATCTTCGGCGGCAAGAGCAGCGATCCGAATGTGGGCAATGTATTCTACGACGACAAGAAGAACGACATCATGCTCGGATTTGTTCCTTACAGCGAAGAGATCGACTACTTCGGCTACATGAAGAAAATGAGTCTTACTCTGCATAACCTCATCATGATCAAGAGAGGAAACCTTCCGCTTCATGGTGCCATGGTCAACATCAACATGAAGAATGGAAAATCGGCGAATGTTGTCATCATCGGTGACTCAGGAGCAGGTAAGTCGGAATCACTTGAGGCTTTAAGAAGTCTATCGGAAGACCACATCAGTGACATGACCATCGTGTTTGACGATATGGGATTCTTCACTCTGGAACAGGGCAAGGTCATGGGATTCGGTACAGAGATCGGCGCCTTCGTAAGGCTTGATGACCTGGATCAGGGATATGCCTTCAAGGAAATCGACCGATCCATCTTCATGAATCCGGACAAGACAAACGCAAGGCTTGTCATGCCTGTCGCCACCTACAAGGAAATCGTAAAAGGATATGCTGTGGATCTCTTCCTTTATGCCAACAACTACAGAGGGCTTGAGGAAGGCGAACCTGGTGTCACATACTTCAAGAATGCAAAAGAGGCAAAGGAAGTATTCCGTTCAGGTAAGAGAATGGCTAAGGGTACGACGACAGAAAGCGGACTGGTTGAATCCTACTTTGCAAATCCGTTCGGACCTCTTCAGAAGAGCGAAGATACGGACAAGCTTCTGGATATCTATTTCAAGGCGCTTTTCGAGTCAAATGTCAAAGTTGGAGAAATCTACACCCAGCTGGGCGTACACGGCAAAGAAAAGAGCGGCCCTAGGGACGCTGCCATGGAACTATTCAAGGAAATTACCAGCCTGTAAATCTGAATAAATAAGTAGAGGTATTTCCCGGTTATGGGAAATACCTCTTTTTACCTTTTTACACTATTCCTTGTCCTGAAGAAGCTTGTCTGGATTGCGTTTTTCCACTTCTTCAATATCCACTTCAGGGTGGTTTCTTACATTCTTCACTTCACCGTCGATGGGGTCAACATACTCTGTTTCAAACTCTGATATGACAAGGTTTTTGTCCTTCAGATCCTGACAGTCGTATTTGTTCATGTTTTCCGCTTCGAAATGGGATTCTGCGTCGTCAAATTTTCCTTCTTTAAACTGTTTTTCTTTTTCCTTCATAACATCATCTCCTCTTAAGAAATCGTTTATATTACCATCATACAACAGGTTCAGGGCTTTTCCTATAGATTTTCGAGCAGGTTAACGGATTGTTCTAAATCATGGCTGCCGTTTAATCACAAATGTGATGGCGCAAGGAACAGATGGAAGCGGACACATTATTTTCTGCTGAAAATTCTCACTTAAATTGTGATATTTCCGGGATAAAGGATATAATGAAAGTAATATAACTGTCTTTTGAAAACTAAGGAGGGTCAATATGAAAACAGTAAGACTATCAGATACCCTGACCATGGATAGAATCATCCATGGACACTGGAGACTTCTGGACTGGAAGATGACAAAGGAAGAACTCCTGCGCTTTATCGAAGAGGTCATGGATCTTGGTATCACTACAGTGGATACTGCAGATATCTATGGAGGGTTTTCCTGTGAGGAAGCCTTTGGGGAAGCGCTGAAGCTGAAAAAGGGCCTCAGAGAGAAGCTCACCATCGTGACGAAATGCGGTATCGTATTTCCCTGCGACAACAGACCTCAGTTCAAGACCCATCACTACGACAATTCAAGAAAGCATATCCTGACTTCCGTGGACAGATCCCTGAAGAATTTCAGAACGGATTATCTGGATCTTCTGCTCATCCACAGACCGTCACCTTTCATGGATCCAGCAGAAGTGAGTGAAGCGTTCAGAGAGCTCTATCAGTCGGGAAAAGTAAGAAACTTCGGTGTTTCCAACTACAAGCCTTCACAGTTTGAACTTTTAAGCTCATATGTGGAATATCCGCTGGTCACCAATCAGGTGGAAATATCGCCTCTTAAGCTGGATGTATTCCAGGATGGGACCATGGACAGCATCATGACAAGGGGACTCTATCCCATGGCGTGGTCACCCCTTGCAGGAGGAGAGCTCTTCACCGGAAAAACAGAGAGAGCCATCAATGTCCGTAATATGCTTCTGGCCATCGGAGAAAAGCATAATGAAGACAGAATCGATACTCTGGCCTATGCATTTCTTCTCAGCCATCCCGGTAAGATTCTCCCTATAGTAGGATCGGGAAAGATAGAAAGAATAAAGAACGCAGTGGATGCCCTGGACATCAGATTTTCCGCTGAGGACTGGCTGTCTGTCTATAAGGCTTCCATAGGAGAAAGCCTGCCTTAGACAATAATTCGATAATTTTTGGGGGTGCTCGTCGTGGCAAGTAACAAAGACCAATTTGACAATGAAAGAGAAAAAGTGACCTTAGGAGAGGAGCGGTTTCATGATCTGCCAAGGGTTCAGGAAGATAAAACCAGGCAGAACGAGCAGAATGAAGTCATCGAAGTGGACAAGGTCATCGTCGACAATGAAAAGACTCCTGATAAAAGGAGACCTGGAAGCAAGTGGAAGACCTTCGGTATTCTTTTTGCCATCGGTCTGGTTCTGACCATTTTTTCAGAAACCATAAGAACCGCGATCTTCAGAAGCGAGGATTCACTGCTTTTTGTACCAAAGGGCGGAATACTGATTCCACCTGTCGGTGTCATACTGATCACCATAGGCATCGCACTGGTCATCATCGCCTTCATCTCGCTGTTCAACAGGCGGGGCAAACTGACCGGACAGCAGAAGGGGATTGCGATACTGATTGGTATCCTTCTCACCTTGCTTGGGGTCAGCACCTTTTTCAGGTATGTGGACTTCAGAGAAAATACCGTAACGGACAGAACACTTCTGACCACAAGGTCCTATACCTATCTTGATGTGACTGAAGTCAATGCATCGACCATCGTTGAAGGGGAAGACAATCGTCTCAGCTACAACTATATCTTCCAGAACGGAAAGAGCTATGACATCAGAGTCAATGAAACCAATATGATGGAGGTCCGAAAGATCGATACGAAGATCAAGGGAACAGCAAGAAGATCCATCGACAACTATGCCATACAGGAAATGGAAAGGATGAAGATGTATACCAAGGATGAAGCCCTCAATCTTTTCATTCTCGAATAACCGGTGAAAACGAAGAGCCCTTCGGCAGAAATTTGCTGCTGAAGGGCTCTTTTATACTTCTGATTTTTAGTCCATTTCTTAATTCTGGTCACTGTCTTCTTCAAGAAGACTTTGTGACAGTTCGATGAGCCTTCTGTCTTTAGAGGAGTTGAAGATCCTTACGGTGCCTTCCTCTTCCCCTTTATGGAGAAGACCTTTTTCTTCGAGCACATCTTTAAGATGCCTTGCTGTTCCTTCACTGCCGTCGACAATGAGGGTGTTTTCACCAAAGATTCTTCTCAGGGAAGGTTTGATGAAAGGGTAATGGGTGCAGCCGAGAACCACTGCGCTGATGTCCCTGTCCACTTTTTTCAGATGTTCTCTTAGAAAGTCATGGCTTCTTTCCTGGTAGCGGTCACCGCTTTCGATGATCTCCACAAGACCCGGCAGAGGAAGGCTGATGATTTTTCTTGACTCAGCGAATTTATCGGAGAGAATCTTGAATTTTTTCTCCTGGAGGGTCCGGTTTGTGGCAAGAACGAGAATTTTACCGTCTTCTGTATGGTCGATGGCCACCTTAAGTGCGGGTTCTATCCCGATGACGGGGATATGGTCATATTTCGTCCTGATTTCCTCAATTGCGGCACTTGTTGCCGTATTGCAGGCGACTACAATGGCCTTGCAGTCGAAGGAAAGAAGAAAATCCACCGCAGCAAAGGACATCTTCTTTATGGTCTCCACATCCTTGTCCCCGTAGGGTGCATGGATGGAGTCTCCGAAATAGATGGAATCCTCATATGGCAGGAGCTCTACCGCTTTTTTCAGGACACTGATGCCGCCGACACCAGAGTCAAAAAATCCTATGGGTTGTCTTTTTGCCATAATGGTTTTCCTCCGATTGATTTCTCATACTTATTTGTCTACTCTCTATTTTAGCAAATGGAATGGTTAAGTACAATTATCTGGAATGAGGAACTTAAGGTGCAAAAAAATGCTGCCTGAGAAGTCATCTCTTACAGAAGCGTGATTCTGATGTGCTTTCTCTTTCCGACGGTCACCACGAAAGTGCCGCTTAGAGGGATTTCTTTTTCTTCCCTGATTTTCTTTCCGTCTACCGCTATACCGTTTTGAGCGAGAAGTCTTCTGTAATCATTAAGTCCCGATACAAGGCCCTGTTCCTTCAGAAGATGCCCCAGGCTGAAAGCTTCTCTATCTTCTTGTGCTTCAGGAAGATCTTCTGGAAGCTCTGCCTGTGTAAATACCCTGATGAAGTTTTCCTTTGCGCTTTCGGCCTTTTCATGATCATGGTAGATTGCTGTGATTTCTTCTGCAAGATTCATTTTGATTTCTCTGGGGTTCTCGGATTTCATTCTTTCTTCAAGCTTTTCAATCTCGTCTGGCAGAAGATCGGTGGCAAGACTGAAGTACTTCATGATGAGATTATCCGGAAGCGTCATGACTTTATTGAACATCACTTCGGGCTTCTCATGGATACCCACGTAGTTCCCGAGGCTCTTGCTCATCTTGTTTACGCCGTCCAGGCCTTCAAGAAGGGGCATCATGATTACGGTCTGAGGGGAGAGCCCCCTGGACTTCTGAAGGGTTCTGCCCATGAGCAGATTGAAGGTCTGATCGGTCCCGCCAAGCTCCACATCGGCATTTATGGCGATGGAGTCATACGCCTGCATGAGCGGGTAGAGAAATTCATGGATGCCAATGGGCAGGTTTGACTCGTATCGCTTTTTGAAGTCCTCTCTTTCAAGCATACGGGCAACGGTTGTTGTTTTGGTGAGGTCTATGATGTCATGGAGTCCGAGTTTTTCAAGCCATGTGCTGTTGAAATGAACCACAGTCTTCTTCTCGTCCAGGATCTCAAAGATCTGATCGGTGTAGGTTCTCGCATTGATTTCCACCTGCTCTTTTGACAGCTGGACTCTGGAGGCTGATTTCCCTGTGGGGTCTCCGATCATACCGGTAAAGTCTCCGATGATGATGTGGACTTCATGGCCAAGGTCCTGAAATGCCTTCAGTTTACGAAGAACCACTGCGTGGCCCAGGTGGATGTCCGGTGCACTCGGATCAAGACCAAGTTTCACACGAAGGGTTTCCCCCGTTTTCAGTTTTTCCTTAAGCTCCTCTTCTCCGATGAGTTCTGCGCATCCCTTGCTGATGATTTTCATCATTTCACTGATTTCCATAATTTTATCCTCTCTCTCCATTATTTTTCTGCAAATAAAAAAGCCTTCATCCTGTAAAGGATGAAAGCAAAGCTTCATGGTACCACCTTAATTTATCTTCCATGTCACCATGGAAAAACTTATCGGGTACATTCATACCCTAGCACGATATCGGGTGCAGTCTACCGGAGCAGCCTACACTGCATAAATGCATTTCGGTGCTCAGCTCAGAGATGTATTCATCTTAGGCTGCCTGTTTCCTCACACCATCCGGAAACTCTCTTAAGGCTCACCAGAGACTACTCGTTCTCGTCATTGCTCATTTTGATTAAGCACTATTGTATACAAACTTACCTTCTAAGTCAATGCCCGTTTTCTAGAACATGCCCTCATACTTTTCCACCGAGTCTGCCAGCATATATCCGCATGAGATGAGATAAAGCGGAGTGAAGGCCGGACTCTTCAGGAAGAATTCGAATACACCGTTGGGTGCAAAATTGTTTCCCGGCTCAAAGAGTGCAAGTATACCCACTGTGATGAAGATGGTCAGCCCTGCAAGCCCAAGGGAAAGTTTCAGGTGGCTGATCTTTACTCTGAGTCGGCTTGTCAGGTACTGAAAAAGATCGTTTCCGCCCAGGACCATTCCGAATACAGAAAAAACGATCACCGTCACGATGAGGATATATAGACTGTAATAATTCCCGCTGCCGTTATCTGTACCCAGACTGAGGATCAGTTCCCCGATGACTGCAAGGCCAATAAGGCTTAGAAATTTTACAACTGATTTGAACTGCTGATTCATAAATAGTGCGTCAGAACCTGCCTTTAAGGCAATAGACGTCTTTTCCCCCTTTTCTCGATATCTAAATAATTCTATACATTTAGCAATATTATACCGCATTGCAATTGTTTTTGTTAGTGGGGCATAGAAATAATCTAAATGCGAAAGAACAGCAGGAGAAGTCCGATACACAAAGACGGCAAGCGAAAGAGCGGGTATATTTTTGGGCAATAAAAAAAACCCCATTTATGGGGTTATGAAATATTAGAAAAGGCTCAAAGAACCTGCGCTGATTCTTGATGGCCTGCTGGTGTGATTATGGGAAGATAATCTCACCCGGGTAGTGATGATGCACTACGAACTATTGTTCTGATTTCAGTATAATACAAACACCCGTTCGAGTCAACAGTAATTTAATTTTTCATTTAGGGAGAACTATTGGTATAATGTAGAAGATAATACTAAATGATAAGGAGCGTAATAAAATGAATCCAATAGTAACCATAAAGCTTGAAACAGGAAAAGAAATCAAAATCGAACTGTATCCTGAAATCGCACCAAACACTGTTGCGAATTTCGTATCACTGGTCAAGAAGGGATTTTACAATGGACTGAAGTTCCATCGTGTCATTCCCGGCTTCATGATCCAGGGCGGATGCCCTCAGGGAATCGGGATCGGCGGACCTGGACACCACATTAAGGGAGAGTTCAGCGCGAACGGCTTCAAGAACGATCTGAAGCACACCAAGGGCGTCATCTCCATGGCCAGAAGCCAGCACAATGATTCTGCAGGAAGCCAGTTCTTCCTCATGGTAGCAGATTCACCACACCTTGACGGTCAGTATGCCGCATTCGGTCAGGTGACTGAAGGAATAGAGAATGCCATGGAAATCGTCAGAGTGGACAGAGACTACAGAGATATGCCAAGAGTAGATCAGATCATGTCTGAAGTCACTGTTGAGCATGCTGAAGAAATCGGGGAACCAGAAGTCATCAAGTAAATGTCAGTGTGTGTTAAATATCAGTTTTCAGGAGAGAAAAATGACAGATAACAGAAAGATACTGGTCTACGGACTCAGTGAAGAAGAAAAGGAAAGACTTGCAGGTGAAGGCCTTAATCTTCACCAGATCCATAACGGAAATGCCGGAGGAACTCTGGCGGAGCTCATAGAGAGCAAGGAGATCCCTCATATAGGTGAACCTCTTGGTGTCGTCAAGATCATGATCTTCTGCGGCTATGAGACCAATGACGAACTCAAGGAAATCATAACGAAGATCAGGAAAGAGCATGTCTTCGGTTCAATCATGGCTGTGATCACAAAAACGAATCTGAACTGGAAGTTTGACTATATGATTGAACATCTGCTGGAAGAAAGAGAAGAAAACAAGCAGATCGAAATGGAAAGAAGAGCGAAATTAGCAGAAAATCTGGGGTGAGAAAATGGCTAGAGTAGGAGACGAACTCAAGAAGTCAAGAGAGGAGTCCGGCATGACCTTAAAACAGGTCGCAAAAAAGCTGGGCGTATCGGAAAGCTTTGTCAGTGAAGTTGAGCAGGGCAGAAGGGTCATCAATGAAGATCTGATCAAAAGATTTTCCAAGGTGTTCGATAAAAAGATTGCGACCATCGGTCTAGGTTCCCTTGAGGAAACTGCAGCGCAGTCCGAATCTTTTGAGAGAACCAAGGCTGCGATCAAGAAGGAAGTTTACGTCGCACCGAAAACACCGGTCAATGACTTATGGAATCAGGCATTTGGCGAGAACATCAAGAATGTGCCCATCTATGACTATGAAATGAAAAACCCTGTGGCGCACAAAAGCCATGTGGTGGAAAACAGGAAGATCGACGGGCATCCCATGGATAAGGTATCCATGCTGAAGGTGGAGAATGATGACCTTAAAGGATATCGTATCCATAAGGGGGATCTGGTTACCGGAGTGGAAGCCAAGGATATTCAGGGTACACAGATCATGCTCATCACCTATAAGGGGAAGAACATCCTTAGGAAGGTGAGAAATCTCAATAACGGAAACGTTGAGCTTCTGAATTTTAACGAGAGTCAGAGATCCGAAATTGTACCGATCAAGGAAGTGAAAACTGTACTGAACCTTTACAAGGTTGAAGTCAGTCTGTAAATAACCATGATCAAATAAAGAAATCTATACTGAAAATGACCCTTTCCTTTCGGAGAGGGTCATTAGTATTTCATGGGTTAACCTGCTGCAATATAAATAGGTCTAAAGTTCAGAAGTATCATTCTAAAATCCATTCCGGTTAGTTTTTAGATGCTTCGCTTTAAAGTTTTACCTTAATCTTTTTTCCTCGAAGATTACATTGCCAGAACCATCATAAGCAACGATTCTCCAGAATTCAAATTCACTTTCCCAAGTAATAAGAAACATATCCTCGTAAAATTCCTGCTGGGTGAGTACAGTTCCATCTCGTAAATGGACCTCAACCTTGTCAATATTTGGGTCGTTAAGTATCCCGAAAGCTCTTGCGTTAGGCTGACTGAATTGAGAAGCATAGAAGAGCGGCTTATCATAATCTATCTCTAAGCCTATGACACTATCCCCGATATGCCAGAAGAATCTGTTAGATTTTGTAATGATACTGAATGAAATCCAACGATCATATTTCCCAAGAATATATTTCCCACCGGGAAAAGCTTCCACATGGACAACTGTAGATGGACCATAATGAAGACTTCTTTCGGATGCCTGGTGAGCAGCAACCGGATCTAGATAGATTGCTTTGGAATATATAACCAGAAACAAAACCGAAAGAATCAGAATGTTTCTCAGAAGTTTCTTTTTTCTATTCATGGGCACCACCTGCCTTCAATGGAACCTCCACCTTGTAGTATCTGTTGTAAAAATCATACTCAATAATCAGTTTCTTCGCATCTTTTGGGAAGCTGTGTAGTGTCCAGAGTCCTTTTGAAAATGATGAAAATCCAGAGCCAATGAAATAATCCTTGCCGGTTTCATCCATAATCGTTCCGATACTACCCAAGCCCCATCCCATTCTATTAAAACTGGTATCTATCTGTTTGTAAATAATGTTCATATCACCATTTTTCTCATAGATGACCTCATCAAATTTAATTATCCGATCATCGATTTTTACTTTTTCATCCACATCTATCCGGTAGAGGATATCTTCTTCAGGGATAGTCCTCGCCGGATTTCTATCCAGAATAATCATGCCGAACGGTAGTATAAAAGCAAAAACAAAATAAATCACAGTAATTCCGACTATCGTATTGGTTATATAGTATAACCAGCCGAGTAGTGGGCTATGTTCCTTATTCAATGCCTTTCCGATTTCTACAGGATCTCCGAAGTTTGTAATTGTCAGCTCTTCCGCCTCTTTCTCTGCATAACCTTCAGAGATATAGTCTTCTTTGCGCTCTTCAAGATGCACCGTCAGTTCTTTCTCAATGGATTCATGATCAAAAAAGAATTTCACCTGGCCGATAATCTCCTCAAGATACTCGTCCTTATCTTGCCAGCTCATACTGTCCACCAAATACAACCTTTTCCACAGACTGAGTAAACACTTCCCACTGCTCTTTCTCAAGAGTCAGCTGCTTTTTTCCTTTCACCGTTATCTGGTAGTATTTCCTCTCTCTTCCTGCATCACCTTTGGAAAGATAGGACTTCAGCCAGCCCATATTCTCCAGTTTATGGAGTACGGGATACAGTGTGCCTTCCTTGAACTGAAATGAACTGTCGGAGCGGTGTTCCAGTTCTTTGATGATCTCATATCCATACATGTCCTGGTCGGAGAGAAGTGACAGAAGCAATAGTCCTGTTGTTCCGCCTAAAAGATTCTTATCGAAATTCATGTTCATCCTCCTTAATTTTATACATAGACCTTCTATGGTTAGAATACCTTGAACTTCTATGTATGTCAAGATGAGAAATCCGAAAGGGTGCAAAAGCAAGGAGGGATAACCACACATACAGGTTACATCCCAGTGGGGACACTCTCCTCTAAAGTCATCAACAGGCATAAAAGAAAGCTGTGGATAAGTCCTCAGCTTTTTCTGGATTCATTCTTATTGAATATCACGAAGTATCCCCATAGACAGAATATTTAGAGGCTCGTTATCCACAGAATGTGGATAAGTTATCCATTTCTATGGATAACTATTGTCAATTAGAGAGTTATACACATATACTTTATGCTAGAGCTACAGTTTCCATACCTGAATGAACTTAAAATACATCATGATGCATGTGAATTGTTCACTTAAAGTTATATATTACTTAATGGATTATTCCAATTAGAGCAATACCATTATACTATAATCAGATTATTAAGGAATTTTGAATAAAAGGAAACAATGAACTACAGATGAAAGGAATGAATAATAATGAAAAAGAAATTAGCGGTATTGATGCTTTCTGTTTTTGCCATGACCATACTGGCAGCCTGCGGAGGAGAAACCTCCACAGATGAGATCAAGAATCAGGACGATCCTATTGCTCTGGGGTCTTTTGTCGATACAGAAGGAGGAATCCTCGGTAATATGGTTCTTCTTGCACTGGAAAATGAAGGCTATGAAATAGACGACAAAGTGCAGTTCGGAACACCCGATGTGCACCGTAATGCCCTTCTTCAGGGTGAGCTCGATATGGGTATCGACTATACCGGCAACGGCCAGTTCTATTCTGAAGGAATCGAGGAAGATACCTGGAGAGACAAGGATGCAGGTTATGAAGCCATAAAGACATTCGATGAGGAAAACAATCAGCTCATCTGGATGAAACCGGCTGATGCCAACAACACAGAAGCACTGGCAGTCAAAAGAGATTTTGCGGAAGCGAACAATCTTTCCACCATGGAAGATCTTGCCGCATACATCAATGACGGCGGAGAAGTGAAGCTCATCACTTCACAGCTTTTTGCCGAAAAAGAAGCTGGGCTTCTTGGTATGGAAAAAGCCTATGGATTCAAGCTTGAACCGGATCAGATGATTCAGCTTCCTCACGGAAATACAGCTGAAACCCTGAAAGCCCTGGCCAACGGTACCGACGGCGTAAACGTCGCACTTGCCTATGCAACAGACGGCTCGCTCGTGGATCTTGATCTTGTGATTCTTGAGGACAGCATGTCCATTCCACCAGTTTATGAGCCATCAGCCATTGTCAGAAAAGAAGTGCTCGACAAGTATCCTGAAATTCAGGAGATCGTAGAGAAAGTATTCGGTCTTCTGAACAAGGAAAACCTTCAGCAGATGAACAAGGAAGTCATTGTAGACGGACTTTCACCACGTGACGTAGCGGAAACTTTCCTGAAGGACAATGGAATCCTGGAATAACAAAGAGAGAGAGACGCCGGACATCATCCGGGAGCATTTAGATGTAATTTTAGCCGACGAAAGAGGTAATGTTTTTGAAACGCGCGATTGATAAGCCTCAGATGTTTTATTCCATTGTGGCATTTCTGGCCCTGGCATTTCTGAAGATTGTCGAGGTCAAGCCAAACAGAATAGCAGGTGGAGAGAAGTACACAGCCTATGCACTGATGGGATTACCCGTTTTCCTCCTTCTTGGAGGATTTCTTGCCATGGCTGTGCTGTCTCTGTCTCCGTCAAGAAGAAAAAGCCTCATGTCCATCATCTGTGGGGCTCTTCTTTTTGTGCTCCTGATGTTTCTCATGGGGAGAAAAGGTGAAGCGCTCTCAGAAGGCAGCCCGGCAATCCGGGTCAGTCTGTCCATGGGTTTCTATATCGTTCTTGTCATGCTCTATCTTCTCTTCGGGCATGCGATAAAAGGAAAGGACCCGACAAGCAGGATCATCAAGATGATTGCAGCTCTAGTCATCACTGCAGTGATTGTGATGATCTACATGGGCAGCTTTGATGCATTTTCCATCATGAAAGAATATCAGATCAAGAGAAACCAGTTCATCGGAAGCGTTAGAACGCACCTCTTCCTCTCTCTTGGTTCCGTTCTGGCTGGTGCACTGATTGCCATCCCCCTCGGGTATCTTGCCTACAGAAAGAAAAATCTTGAACGTGCCGTTATGGTGCCGCTCAGCATCGTGGAAACCATACCCAGTCTTTCCCTCTTTGGTATCCTTCTGGTCCCCCTGGCGGGACTTGGAAGGATCGGTTTCTTCAGGTCCCTCGGTATCAGCGGTATCGGATGGGCACCGGCATTTGTCGCACTGACGCTTTATACGCTTCTTCCCATCGGAAGAAACACATTAGTCGGATTCATTTCGGTGAGCAGAGACGTCATCGAAGCGGCCATGGGCATGGGCATGAACAGGAGTCAGATCTTCAGAAAGATTGAGTTTCCCCTGGCACTGCCCATCATCATCACAGGTGTGAGAATCGCTCTGGTCCAGACCATAGGCGGTGCGGTCCTAGCTGGCCTTGTGGGTGGAGGCGGCCTTGGCACATTTGTATTCCTTGGACTTGGAGAAGGTTCTCCGGATCTTGTCCTTCTCGGTGTCATCCCCATAATATTCCTGACCCTCACCATGGATGGAATATTGAAAAGTGTCATTTTGCGTATAGGGAGGAGAAAGTAATGATCAGGCTTATAGATGTTTATAAAGACTATGAAGGATACGAAGCGGTGAAGGGAATCTCCCTGGAAGTCAAGGAAGGGGAGCTTTATGTGCTCCTGGGTCCTTCCGGCTGCGGAAAATCCACAACCTTAAGACTCATCAACCGCATGGTTGAACGCTCCTCCGGTGATATCTTTGTTGAAGGCGAGCATGTGGATGCCATTCAGGTGGAAACCTTAAGAAAGAAGATGGGCTATGTTATCCAGAGTACAGGTCTTTTCCCCCATATGGACGTGGCAGCAAATATCGCCACGGTGCCGCATCTTCTGAAATGGGATGAAAAAAGAATCAGAGAGAGAAACAGGGAAATGCTCGAGCTTGTGGGACTTGACCCTGAAGTGTATCTCAAGAAACTGCCCAGCGAGCTCTCTGGCGGAGAAGCGCAAAGAGTAGGGGTTGCAAGAGCGCTTGCGGCAGATCCCCATATTCTCCTTATGGACGAGCCTTTCGGTGCGGTGGATCCCATCAGCAGACTGCGGCTTCAGAAGGAATTCAAGGAGATCCAGAAGAAACTGAAAAAAACAGTGATCTTTGTGACCCATGATGTGGAGGAAGCGCTTCTTCTTGGGGATAAAATCTGTGTCATGAGAGACGGGGTCGTTGTGCAGGAGGGGACACCTGAGCAGGTGATCCTGAAACCTGAAGACCAGTTCGTTCAGGATTTCTTCGGAAAAGAAGGTGCTTTAAGCCTTCTTGCAAGGTTCAAGGCGAGGGACTATAAAGAGGAGGCAACGGTTGAAGGTGAACCTCTTTCAGATGATGCTTCTCTTAAAGAAGCACTATCTGAGATGATTCTCCGGGGCGAAGACAAAGTAGCCCTGAATTCGGGGAGCATATCGCTTGCGGCCATCATGAAACTGATTAGAGGTGAGCACGGATGAAGAAAAACATGGCCCTTATCCCCATCGTCATCCTGATCCTTCTTCTTAGTGTTATGCTCATCTATTCAAAAGGATTTGAGGAACTGCTTAAGTCCATGTTTACCTCGAAATTTCCGGAAGGGTCAAGAACGCCTCTTTTCGTACTCTTCATGCAGCATATGGAAATGGTGGTCATCTCCAGTGCCATGGCGATTGTTTTCGGGATTTCTCTTGGCATATTTCTGACCACGAGTTTCGGAGAGGAGTTCAAAGCCTCCCTTCTCAAGCTCGTCAATCTCGGTCAGACCTTTCCTTCTGCAGCGCTTCTTGCGCTTGTGGTCCCTATTGTGGGGTACGGCATCAAGGGTGCACTCATTGCGCTTTTTCTCTATGCACTCATGCCCATTGTCTATAATGTGGTGGTAGGTATAGAGGAAGTTCCGGTTTCTGTGGTGGAAGCGGCACGGGGCATGGGCATGAGCGAATGGGAGACCTACAGAAAGGTCAAGATTCCTCTTGCCATGAATGCCATTTTAGGTGGAATCAGAACATCAACAGTCATCAACATCAGCGCTGCGACCCTTGCTGCAGCAGCAGGAGCCGGAGGGCTTGGCGTCCTTGTTGTGAATGGTGTGAGGACCTTCGATATGGTGCTCATCCTCATGGGTTCCATACCGGTTACAATACTTGCGGTGATCGTTGAGCTGATTCTGGAACAGATTCAGAAGAAACTGGTCTATTCGGGCAGCTGAACAGATATGAGACTGAGGCATACAGAAAAGATGATTACGAAAAGCCATCATAATATCACGTGATATAATGAAGTATCAGAATGCATGAAAGGTGGAAAAAATATGAGATGGAGCTTAAATGAGCTGTACCAGTCCTTTGAATCAGATGAATTTGTGAAGGATTCAGGAAGAATACTGGAACTGATTGGAGAAGTCAATACATTTGCGGAGAAGGAGCTAAAGGATCCCGAAAACGCGAAGGAAAAGATAGAGAAGTATCTTGAGTACGACATGACCTTATCGAAACTGATTTCAAAGGTTCTTGGATATTCAAGTCTTACCATGTCCGTAGATGCAAGAAATGAAGCGGCGAGAGAAAACTATTCAAGGATAGCCATGAAGCTGTCCGATCTCACAAAAGCCGAAGTCATGTTTAACCGTTTCATCGACAAAACAGAGAACCTTGAGGAAATCATAACGTCAAGCGAGCTTCTTAAGGAGCATGAACATATCCTGCTGGAGACCAAAAGAAATGCAGAGTATCTTCTAAGTGACGAAGAGGAGATTCTCATCTCAAGGATGTCCAATACCGGATCCAAGGCATGGACAAACCTGCAGAATATCCTGACTTCCACACTTCTTGTGGATATCGAGATGGATGGAGAAATGAAAAAGCTACCCCTTCCTGCAGTGAGAAACCTTGCCTATGACAAGGACCCATCTGTAAGAAAGAAGGCTTTTGAAGCTGAACTTGCCGCGTACAGCCAGGTGGAAGAATCCTCCGCAGCAGCGCTGAACGGCATCAAGGGAGAAGTTCTTACTGTAACGGAGCTGAGAGGCTTCAAGAATCCCCTGGAAGAAACACTCATTCAGTCCCGAATGGAGAAAGAGACACTGGATGCCATGTTCACAGCCATCAGGGAATCACTCCCGATGTTCAGAAAATACCTGAGAAGAAAAGCTGAGCTTCTGGGCCATGAAAACGGACTGCCGTTCTATGACCTTTTTGCACCCATGGGTGAGTCGCAGCTGAGCTTCACCTATAAGGAAGCCATGGACTTTGTTGTGAAGAATTTCAATACCTTCAGCACAAGGCTTGGGGATTACGCACACACCGCCTACGAGAAGAACTGGATGGATGTCGAGCCAAGAGACGGCAAGAGAGGCGGAGCATTCTGCTCAAACCTTCATGCCATCGGCGAATCCAGAATCATGTCCAACTTTGATGGAAGCTTCAGCAATATGACTACCCTAGCCCATGAACTGGGTCATGGCTATCATGGCTTCAATCTGAAGGACGAGTCCATTCTGAACAGCGGCTATCCTATGCCCATTGCAGAAACGGCATCGATCTTCTGTGAAACCATCGTTGTGAACGCAGCCCTTAAGGATATGGATGAAAAGGAAGCGGTCACGATTCTTGAGCAGTCCATCTCAGATGCCTGCCAGGTCATCGTGGACATCTATTCCCGCTATCTTTTCGAGACAAGACTCTTTGAGACCAGGGCAGATCATCCTCTTTCTGTGAAAGAGCTGAAAAACTACATGCTGGATGCCCAGAAGGAAGCCTATGGTGACGGCCTTGACAATGATATGCTCCATCCTTACATGTGGCTGAACAAGACCCATTACTACTCTGCAGGAAGAAATTTCTATAACTTCCCGTATGCATTCGGGCTTCTTTTCTCAAAAGGCCTCTATGCCATCTACCTGAAAAGAGGAGAAGAGTTTGTTCCTGAGTATGACGAGCTTCTAGCGGTTACAGGCAAGAGAAGCATAAAGGAAGTTGCAGAGAGAATGAACATCGATGTGACAAAACCTGACTTCTTCAGAGACTCCCTCTCCATCATCGAGAAAGATATCGAGAAGTTTCTTGAACTGACAAAGAAATAGAGAAACGTTAAAAGAAGTAAATAATGAATGAATAACAGCCTCTTTCTTTAGCGGCACCTGGATTATGTTCAGGACCACTTGGAAAGAGGCTGTTTTAAGAAAAAAAGCTCTATTCCCCAAACCGTCGGGTTTCAGGAACAGAGCTTTTCAGCTGATCAGCTGATAAAGGTCAGCCTATGCGGAATGGTTTCTGCAGGCTTCACTGCAGGTTCTGCAGGACTTTGCGCAGGCTTTGCAGTGCTCATGTTCGTGTTTCTCGCATTCCTCGGCACAGAGATCGCAGATTTTTGCGCACACAGCCACCAGGTCTTTTGTGACCTTGCCTTCTTTTGTCAGCTGGGCGGAAACGAAACCGCAGACATCTGCGCATTCCCGATCAAGCCTTATGCACTCCGCCATCATCTTCACATCGTCTTCTTTGAGACAGGCATCGAAGCAGTGATTGCATGCGATCATACAATCCTGCAGGGTAGTCATAAGTTTCTTATCCATGATTTTCCTCCTTATCATGTGTGCTACAGTGACATAACAAAGTATAGGAAAAAAATGTTGCACGGCTGTGGATATTGTGTTAGAAAAAGGAAAATATTCAGATGGAAAGACCAGTGTTTTCTTAAGAAACACTGGTCTGATTTGAATGATGTCCGATCTACAGAGACAAACGTTATGCCTCCGGACCTCTGTTTTTTAGGATGAATCCAAGTAGAAGAGTTTTAATTTCCTCGGGTTTTTCAAATATGGACACATGGCCGCATTCAGGAAGGACGACATATTCCGAATTTCTGATCTTGTGATGGATAAGAAGAGAATGCTTCGTTCTTTTGAGGATGTCTTCCTCACCGCAGATGACGAGTGTTTTCACCTCGATATCCTCAAGGATATCGCTCATGTTCACATCGTTTATAAAGGTATCGTAGAGAATAATCTGTCCGTCCAGATACTCCTGTCCCACATGCTTTGTGGCTTTTGCTCTGGCTTTCAGAAACTCTTCGTTTTCTCTCATGAATTTCTCTCCGTAAATGGAGGGTGCAAGAATGTTGAAGAACTTTTCACCGTCTCCTTCTTCTGCGGCCTTCTTCCATGAGGAGATGAAATACTTCATCACAGGGTCAAGCTCGCTTGTGGAATCGATGATGGTCATGCTCTTCATGGTGCTTCCATAAAGAGAAGCGAATTTCATGGCCACTTCACCTCCGTAGGAAGTACCGATGAAATGCGCCTTATCAATGCTAAGCTCATCAAGAAGCATTTTAAGCGCGTCCGCGTGCAC
>DAMDIS010000017.1:26423-27024 GCA_032100885.1 Proteiniclasticum sp. | reverse complement strand
AGACTGAACAGGTATACTGGACTCCTTGTGGTGATGATCCTGGTATTTTCCCTGCTTATCAATGAAATGTTCAACCTGCAGGTGATTCACGGGGATGAATATTATGCCCGCGCAAACGTTGAGTTTATCAAAAACATCGACTATGCTGCACCTAGAGGAGAGATTACTGACGCAAAAGGCAATGTTCTGGCCACTTCACTGCAGAGCTATAACCTCATTTATGTGGATACCACTGAATCAAGAAAGGAAATCTACAGAACCATCGATAAGGTTCAGGAGCTTCTTGGTAAATCAGGACAGTCCATCAATGACGACCTGAGTCTGAAAACCGATCCTTTCCGTTTTGAATTCGGTTCAGAAGATCCGTCATTTATTGAAAAATCGGAACTACGTTTCAAGAAAGACCGAGGCATAAATGATTTTATTTTTAATACAGTCATGAGAGAGGAGACCGGAAAGTCTAAAATATCGGATCTGAACGAAGATGAAACAAACAGGCTGGATGAACTCATTCTCAAGTTCACACCGGAAGAGACCTATTACTACCTTATGGAATTCTACAACCTCTACGAAGCGCTCAATCCTACGCCAGAGGAAAAGA
>DAMDIS010000017.1:19653-26210 GCA_032100885.1 Proteiniclasticum sp. | reverse complement strand
CCGGGTATCGATGTGGAAACAAACCCCATAAGACTATATCCGTACGGTTCCATGGCTTCACATGTCATCGGATACCTCAATCCCATTCCAGCAGGTTCTCAGAGCCGTTATCTGGAGAGGGGATACGATATTTCAAAAGACTATATCGGAGTCTCCGGTATTGAAGCGGCATATGAGGACAGACTGAAGGGCAGCAAGGGTGTAAGGACGGTTGAAGTGGACAAGAACGGCCGAACTGTTAGTGAACTGTTTGAGCTGGAAACCTATCCGGGGAACACTGTTCAGCTCACACTCGATCTTGATCTTCAGAATGCAGCAGAGCAGGCGCTTAAGGACATCATCATAGAATATTCCACTATAAAGACCAATCACGGAATCGCAGGCTACCGTCAGGATTCATCCAATGCGACAAGAGGTGCTGTGGTGGCTCTTGAAGTGGATACGGGTAATGTTCTTGCTATGGCCAGCTATCCAAGCTACGATCCGAATATATTTGCGGTGCCTGGAAGACTGAGCAGTGAAATGTACAAAGAATTCTTCACTCCTGATTACAGAGCATTCGCCGAAGAACTTATAAAGAAGAAAAATGTCAAGATCACAGAAGACGAGAAGACCAAGAAAATGAGACCGGCTACTCCGGATGATCTGTTCCGTTTCAATGAAGATGGGATCGACATTCAAGCTCATCACAGGACTTGCGGCTCTTGAGGAAGGTGTCATCACACCTTCAACGATCATCAGAGATAACGGTGCATTTACAAACGCACAGGTGGGCAGCCCCATTACCAATGAGGGTGGCGGATCCTACGGAAGTACAGATCTTGCAAGGGCCATCGCCAAATCCTCCAACGTTTATTTTGCTGATGTAGGCTACAGACTCTATCAGGCAAAGGGACTGAATGCTCTGGCTGAATGGGCATGGAAACTTGGACTTGGACATAATCCGGAGGAACCTGTGCATAGTACAACAGGGATAGAGATTGCAGAAAACATCTACGGAAACGTATATAATCATTACAGCAAGGTCGAACTGACCAAGAAACTGTTCATGTTTGATGTGGTGGCCTTCTTAAGGGCTGGAAAGCCAAGATCAGGTGTGGGAAGCTTCCCGGCTCTTGATATCGGGATGGACAGATCAGATGAGCAGACGCTAGCGGATGCCAAGGAGAACATCAAAGAAGTTGTCAGACAAAGTCTGGAAATCAGCCTCGAGGATGCCAACAGTCTGAAAAGGCAGGACATCAAGGTTCTCATCAGCGACCTGGAGGAAGCGATAGGCAATTACATCGATCTTCTTCCCGAAGAGACTGCAGCTGCACTAGGAAAACCGAATATGTATGCTGTTGAGCTTGCCAACAAAATAGTCTATGACCAGACGACTGAAATCATCAGTCCACGTAATGTACTGAATTCATCTCTTGGACAGGGAGACAATCAGGTTTCTCTGCTTCAGGTGGCAAATGCCCTGGCGACCATCACAAATGGTGGGACCAGATATAAAACCAGCCTTGTCAGCAAGATTCTCGATGCGGAAGGAAACCTGATACAGGAAAACGAACCGGTGATTCTTGAAGAGACAGGAATAAAGCCATCAAGTGTAGCGGCTCTGAAGAAAGGTCTGCAGGACTCAACAAAACCCGGTGGCGGTACCTACAGCATATTCAAGGACTTCCCCATAGCAAATGGAGGTAAGACCGGTACAGCAACATGGAAAACCAATCAGGAAGAATTCGGCAGAGCAGCCTTTGGCGTATACACCGCAGTGGCACCGATTGATGATCCGGAAATTGTAGTTGCGGTCATCGTCTATGATATTACTAGAGGATCCTTCGTTGCACCGATCTCTCTGGCTGTGTTTGAGGAATACTTTGAAGACAGACTGAAAACCGAATATCCGGAATACCAGAGAAGATTCGAGTATGAAGTTCCTGAAACCATATCCTATTATGGTGAAGAACCTGAAACCGAAGGGAGCTCCGATGTAGAAGAGGAAGAAGCTGAAGTTCCTGATGATCAGCCATAAAAAGAAAAGTATGCACAATTTCTGTGCATACTTTTACTCATACTGGCTGATGATGATCGGATCTTTTTTGCCCTCACGAGCTGACTCGAGTACAGCTTTCACGAAGGTTCTGAAATCTTTTGATGAGGTTGTGGCTCCTGAGACTGTATCGACTTTATCGGGATCCTGATGCTCAAGGAGAGATTTCTCCAGTTCATCCAGATATATCGTGGGTTTAGTACCTTTTGTTGCAAACATGGCCTCGTTATAGGCAGCATCCTCTGATTTGAGTTTGCCTTCGTTATCGCCGGTACCTTCATAATCGTAGTTCACGTCGGTTATCCTGCCATCAGCAATTTCGATGGTCATGAACGCTTTCCAGTTCGTGGAATCGGGCTGATCAAACATGACTGAATAGGTACCGTCTACCAGAGGCTTTGGCGCGGGGGTGCTGCATCCTGCTACTAGTCCGGCAGTGATAAGTGCCATGGCACTTGTGCGCAGTATATTTTTCAAATGGCATTCCTCCTGAAATTTCTTGGCTGATGAATTCATCATAAACCAAAAATGAATTTCATGCAATTTAATTCATTGAATTCCTTAGTGACAATATTAACACAGAATGAGACAAATCATTCAAATCAACAGTATAATCTGATATAATCATATTTTGGAACAGTTATTATATCTATCTGAAAGGGTGAAGGAAATGAAAGTAAAAAAATGGGACGTCATTATAATCGGGCTATTTGTTGTGGCTTCCTTTATACCTGCTCTGATCTTTACCCTTAATGCAAGAGCCGATTCAGGCGGATACTATGTTGAAATCAAAGTTGAGGGAGAACTCTATGATACCGTCCAGCTTACCGGTCATACCGGAAGGGATGAAGTCAGAATCGAAACCGATCTGGGTGTCAATATCGTTGAATTTATTGATGAAAAAGTGGGGATGTATGAAGCGGACTGTCCTGATAAGATATGCTACTCCCCGGAATACATCTCAAGGCCAGGTGAGACCATCGTCTGTCTGCCTAATCGTGTAGTAATCGAAGTTAAAGGAGAAACACCTGACGAAAATGATGCGGACATCATAACAGGGTGGAAGAGTGACAACCATGAATAAGACAACTAAAATGATCTTCATCTCTCTTATTGTGGCACAGGCGCTTGTCCTTCATGTCATAGAAGGGATGATCCCTCTTCCCATAGGAATACCTGGTGCTAAACTGGGTCTGGCAAATATATTCACCATCATTTCACTCTATATTCTGGGCTTTAAATCCACAATCGTTGTGGTCGTCATGAGGGTTGCTCTTGCAACCATGTTCGGAGGTACATTATCCTCCTTTATGTTCAGCGTAAGCGGAGGGCTTCTTAGTCTCTTCTCCATGACCATCGTCAAGAATCTGCTTAAGGACAAAGTCAGCATCATAGGGGTCAGCGGAGCAGGGGCTGTGAGTCATAATATCGGGCAGCTTCTTGTGGCATCCTTTATTGTAAGAAACTGGACGGTAATGATGTATCTGCCTGTTCTGACCTTCATAGGGATCGGTACAGGGATATTCATAGGCATTGCCGCAAACTATATCATCGGACATATGAGCAAAATCAAAGCGGTCAACAGAATCAGTCAGCTTAAAGAAGGCGACATCTTCATCAAGAATCGTTGATAGTGTTTTTTTATTATACGGATTAGTACAGGAAATAATTGTCCTGTACTTTTTTATTGTCTCAGTAAAAATTAATTTTTTGTTAACTATTGACATCGGCTTTCTGTGGTGCTAATATTAAAAGTTAACAATTTGACAACATGAGGCATCTGCTGTATAATGATATTTGGAAGAAGGTGTTTTTATGGAATATTACAACAATATTACAGACATTAAGAACGAAATCGAGAAGAATGTAGGCCGAGACGTAAAACTCAAAGCAAACGTGGGCAGAAGGAAAATGTACGAAAGTACAGGAACCATTGAACAGGTTTACCCAAGTATATTCGTAGTAAGACTCGATAACGATGCAAAAGGTTGCGTAAGCTTTAGTTACTCTGATGTACTGACCAAAACAGTGACACTTTCATACAAGAATTAGTATGTACACGGTACCGGTATATCCGGTACTTTATTTTTTTTTGTGGATTATTCCGGGCAAATTTGCAATAATTAGAGGATAAAAAGAAAAGTAGGTGTTGACGTGTTATTGAAGGCACATGCAAAAATCAATCTTTCTCTGGATATCGTCGGTAAAAGAGAAGACGGGTATCATTTTCTTGAAATGGTCATGCAGAATCTTGATCTTCATGATGAAATTGAGATCAGCGAAATCGAAGAAGGTATCCATGTAACCTGTGACAAGGATTACGTACCAGTTGACGAGAGAAATATCGCATATAAAGCGGCAAAGCTTCTTATGGAGCTCAAAAATATAGAAAAGGGCGTCAGAATCGATATCGTCAAAAAAATTCCTGTGGCTGCAGGACTTGCCGGTGGAAGTACAGATGCTGCGGCGGTGCTGAAAGGGATGAATGAAATCTTCAGCCTCGGGATGACGACTGAAGAACTTATGGAGACTGGACTTGAACTGGGTGCAGATGTTCCATACTGCATCAAGGGCGGCACATGTCTTTGTGAGGGTGTAGGAGAGGTCATAACACCTCTTAAACCCTTCAGAGATCATATTGTCCTGCTTGTCAAACCGTCCTTCGGTGTGTCCACTAAGGACGCCTATGGCGGGTTCGATCTTGACAGGATAAACAGGCATGTGGATACGGACAAGCTGATCAGAGCCATGGAGGAAGACGATCTGAAAGGGATGAGCTACTTTTCAAGAAATCTCCTGGAAAATGTGGTCCTTAGAAGATATCCCGTATTAAAGAGCATCAAGCAGTCTATGCAGAAATCAGGTTCTGTAATCACACTCATGAGCGGTAGCGGTCCTACGATATATGGAATCTTCACAAGTGCTGAGCAGGCGGAAAATGCCGCAAGGGTTCTGCATAAAAACGGGAATGAAGTCATCCTGACCAGAACCATTTAGTTTAAAGGAAAGGTAAAAGAAAATCAGATTGAAGAAAAAGAGGAATGCAGTCAGGTGACTGCATTCCTTTTGCATGATAAAATATGATTTCTGTTTACAGGTCAATCAGTTCTCCCAGATGGCTACAGTTTTTTTCACTGATCAGTCTTCTTGAGAGGGTATAGATGTTCTGAGCCGCTTTAGGCTTTGCGCTTGCTTTGGAGCGTTCTCTTAGACCTTCCAGAAGCTTGTCGTCCGTCAGTGCATCCTGAATGATTTCTGCGCACTTTTCTCCGGTGCCAAGATCGATGGCCAGGTGATGTCTGAAGAGATAATCGGCATTCTGAACTTCATGCCCCGGTATGGCTGAGTAAATTGCAAGAGGTGTACCGGTGATAAAACTTTCCGTTATGGTAAGACCGCCTGGCTTAGTGACCAGCAGGTCTGTAATGGATAAAATATCATTCATATTGTCGCAGTAGTGTAGCGGAACAATGCACTTGTTGCAGTTCTCGCTCATCTCTGTGACTTTATTGAACAGTTTCGTATTGCTGCCTGTAAGAACCAGGATCTGAATGTCCAGCGTCACAGATGTGATTTCCTGGAGGATTTCTTCGATATTTCCCATACCTAGACTGCCGCCGACTATGGTCAGTGTTTTTCTGTTTTCGTTCAGGTTGAACTCCTGATAGATCTGTTTTTTCGGTTTAAGCTCAAAAAATTCCTGTGATATCGGAATTCCGTAGGGGAAGATCATACTCTGGTCGCGACCGCGAAGGACGAGTTCATGAACCATGTCTTCGTTAGAAACGACATAGGCATCCACATTCCGGTGTACCCAGAAAGCGTGGGAAGCATAGTCGGTCATGACCACCAGAGACGGTTTCTGCCAGCCGAATTTCTTTCTCAGTATAGAAAGGACCTGAGCGGTAAATGCATGTGTCGCAATGATGATATCCGGCTCAAATTCGACTATAGAAGGGTATAGCTGCTTGGTGATATAATCGTTCCCGATGGTTGAAGATTTGATGAATCTTCCATCTTCATCAGAATGCTTGTATAAATATTTAAAAAAGGACGGGTAATGGCGAATGCTTCTTAAGTAGGTACCTACTACAAGCTTGTCAAGAAATGGGCTGATGTACTTGATGGTATCGATGATTCTAACCTCAGATTCGGGTTCGTTGATCAGGATAGATTCTCTGATTGCCTCAGCTGCCCTTCCATGACCGCCACCTGTCGAAACCGACAGAATTAATGCTTTCATGCTGCACCTCATATTTTAATCTTTATCCTATTATTGCTCGAATATCACAAATCATCAATACTAACCTTGAACATTTGAACGGTGGAATGATGATTCTACTGATATGTAACTTATTATAGTTTATAATATAAATATTAAGCAGTTGTTAATTTTTCAGGGAATGATTCTTAAAATAAGTTAATATATAGGAAATACAGTGTGAGGTGTCATATGAAGAAAGTGAAAATTCAAGTTCGAAGCAATAAATTCGATGAAGAACCCATAGAGGTTGTG
>DAMDIS010000017.1:12314-19643 GCA_032100885.1 Proteiniclasticum sp. | reverse complement strand
GGTTGTGTATCTCGGCAGACTTGAGGAAAGGCAGGGGAAAACACTTGTATCCTATGAGGAAAGCGTCCTCACGGGTATGGAAGGTGTATTCACTGAGCTGTATATAAACGATGACCATCTGGAGATCGTCCGAACAGGGAACATTCAGTCCAGAATGATCTTTAAGGAGCACCATAAGGATGTTTTTGTCTATAAGATGGAGGTAGGCGCCATGTCCATAGCGCTGGAAACAGACCAGCTTTTTGTGGGAAAACAGGCAGATACCATAGACATCTATATCCGTTATCGCCTTGAGATTGCCGGAGATCCGGGAGACAGAAACGAAATGCACATCAAGATTACTAAAAACTAGCATCAGGAACATAAAAAAAAGAGCAAACAAATACAAAAATAATGGTAGCGCACTGAAAAAAAGTATGCTATCATTATTTTTATATTTAATTTACTCAATAAATATCCCATTTTATTTATGGGGTAATTCCAATTATACCAAATCAGCACAACTTGTCAACAGGTGGAGGGAGAAATATTTATGAAAAAAACAAAATACATTTTCGTCACAGGTGGTGTGGTCTCGTCTCTGGGTAAGGGAATCACAGCAGCATCGCTAGGCAGACTCCTTAAGAACAGGGGATTGAAGGTGACCATTCAGAAATTCGACCCTTACCTCAACGTTGATCCGGGCACCATGAGCCCATATCAGCATGGTGAAGTATTCGTAACAGACGATGGTGCTGAAACAGATCTCGATCTTGGACATTATGAAAGATTCATCGATGAAAATCTCTCGCAGGACAGCAATGTCACCACAGGAAGGATCTACTGGAATGTCATCAGCAAGGAAAGAAAAGGAGATTATCTTGGTGGTACCGTACAGGTCATCCCTCATATCACCAATGAAATCAAGGAAAAGATATTCAGCGTATCCCGCTCTGAAGATGTGGATGTTGTGATTACGGAAATCGGTGGAACTGTCGGTGACATCGAATCACTGCCTTTTCTTGAAGCCATCCGTCAGGTGAAGTATGATGCGGGTCATGAGAATGTCCTGTTTATCCACGTGACCCTCGTACCGTATTTGGGCAAAGCAGGGGAGCTCAAGACGAAACCGACACAGCATAGCGTCAAAGAACTGCGCAGCATCGGTATTCAGCCGGATATTATTGTATGCCGATCGGAGAAGGAGATTTCAGTAGAGCTGAGAAACAAGAGCGGACTATTCTGCAATGTGGAAGGCAGAGCGGTTATACAGAATCTGGATGCGGATACACTGTATGAAGTGCCTCTGATGCTGCATAAAGAAGGACTGGATACCCTTGTCTGCGAGAAGCTGGAACTGAAATGCGAAAAAATCGACAACAGCGCCTGGGAAGATATGGTCTACAAGATGAAGCATCTGGACAGAAAGGTCAGGATTGCGCTTGTCGGAAAATACGTAGAACTCCATGATGCCTATCTGTCTGTAGTTGAAGCGCTCTCCCACGGAGGTCTTGCAAACGGTGTCGAGGTGGAGATCAAGTGGGTCAATGCCATGTATCTCAACGAGGAAAACCTTGAGGATGAGCTGTCGGATGTTGAAGGTGTTCTCGTTCCCGGAGGATTCGGTACAAGAGGAATAGAAGGGAAGATCCTCGCCATCGGATATGCAAGGACACATAATGTGCCGTTTCTCGGCATATGTCTGGGTATGCAGACAGCGGTCATTGAATTTGCGCGCAATGTGCTAGGACACAAAGATGCCAACAGCAGCGAGTTTGATGAGACCTCGTCAAATCCGGTTATCGATCTGATGCCTGAGCAGATAAACATTGAAGAGAAGGGCGGGACCATGAGACTTGGTCTCTACGAAGCGAAGCTGAGCAGCGGTTCATTTGCTGAAGAAGCCTATGGACGAGATGCGATTTTCGAAAGACATCGACACAGATATGAGTTCAACAATGACTATCTTCAGGCATTCGAGGATATGGGGATGAGATTCAGCGGAATCAATCCCAAGAAAAATCTTGTGGAAATCATAGAAATTCCTGAACATAAGTGGTTTGTGGCATCACAGTTTCATCCGGAACTGAAGAGCAGACCAAATGATCCCCATCCACTATTTAAAGGGTTCATCAAAGCTGCAGTAAACAGATGATCAGCTGATGGAAAGATAAAAGGACAGCATTCTTTTATGAATGCTGTCCTTTTTTGGTGCAATGTCCGAAATCAATGATTCCGGGAATAGAATACTAAGAAGTAATAGAGTATAGTATGAATATGCAGTTTATCTGCTGATGTATGATATTGCTAAAGAATTATAATAATTTCAGATGACAAAACGTTTGGAGGAAAATTACATGAAGAACAGAAAAGCTCTTTTACTCACTCTACTGCTCTTATTGTCGGTATTCATTGCCGGAAGTGTTTACATCATGAACAGGCAGCATGGAATTACTTCTGAAGATCGACAGGCACTGCTGAGCAGAAATGGGAATCATGTGGTCATACTTAGAGAGATCCATATTAAGGACAGCATCATCAGCGAAATAATGGATCAGCAATCAGGCTACGGTTACGCACAGTTTGAGAAAAATGACAGAGGAAATTACATTCTGAAGACCAGAATGGTCAGGACCAGGCAAGAGGATTCGATAGTTACGGATATCATTGAAATAAACGACGAAATGTATGAGATTCTTATGTGCAATGCAGGCGGGTTAGAATATGCTGAAGTTTCCTATACAGACGACACGACTGGGGAAAAGGTCGAACCCCTCCGCGTGGATATGCACAACCAGACGGTAGCATTACTTAAAGCACCAGAATACTCAAGCTATACCCGTAAGGTAACGTTCTATAATTATGAAGGGGACAGGTTTGAGTGACTTCAGATTGACATCAGTTTCATACTTTGATCATCTGATAAAAGTGAGGGATTCATTCGAATCCCTTTTAAAATGCCTTAATTCGTTGATTTCACAAAAAAAAAGAGGGTTTTTGGGGATCAGGTGAAGTTTTACAGATGATGTCTTATGACTTTACTTTTTTATATTTATGATATAAGATAAGCTCAATTTAAAGCGTAAAATCTCACTGCACTAACTGAGTCTATAAGTTCTTTATGAAATCCTCATAAGATTATTGATGATAATCGCAAGAAGACAGCAGACGAAAAAAAGAGACCGATCAAGCCTCAATTTCAATTCTTTACCTGCATGTTCTGCACAAAATCTAAAGAATTCTAATCAGATTTCCTGAAACAGAATAAGATACGAAAATAAACAGAAAATATCCATAGACCCCTATATAAGGAGTGGTAAATATGACCAACGAAAAAATCCAGGAGCTGTCGAAGCTCAAACTTGACGAGCTCAGAATTCTTGCAAAAGAATATAAGATTAAAAGCCATATGAAATATCGTAAGGGAGAACTCATTTCTCTTCTTGACGACATCATGAAAAATGAAAAAACCATAGAAACGGCATCGGAAACTGGAGAAAATGCCGTACCGAAGAGAAACGAAGATACGGATGAGAAAATCATGTCTTCAGCTGCAGAGAAAAAAACTGTAACGACCAATATTGCCGATGAAGAGAAAGAGGAAAATGTGGGTGAAAAAACAGCTGAGAGGCAAAGCGGCGCAAGTGCACCGGTGCCTGATGCACAGAGCAACGCACAAGCAAAGGAAGTATCCACTCCTTCCCGAAATGATGACGGCAGAAGAATTAAATATTCCAATGAGTTCGACTGCAGAGGTGTATTTGAAATCCTTGATATGAATAACTTCGGATTTTTAAGAGGCGAAAACTATCTGACCAGTCCAGACGATATCTACGTTTCACCACCTCAGATCAGAAGATTCGATCTTCGTACCGGGGATGAAGTCATCGGATATGCGAGATATCCAAGAGAAGGAGAAAAGTTTGCAGGTCTCAATTATATCGAAAAAATCAACGGCGAGAATCCTGAGAAATCAGTTGGAAGACCCTATTTCGACAGGCTGACGCCGATCTACCCCGAAGAGCGAATTAAACTTGAGGTTCAGTCCGAAAACGATCTGTCCACAAGAATCATCGATCTTATGGCTCCCATGGGTAAAGGACAGAGAGGACTCATTGTCGCTCCTCCTAAAGCCGGAAAAACCACCATTATGAAGAAAATCGCACAGAACATCGCGTTCAATCATCCCAGCATCAAGATCATAGTGCTCCTCATAGACGAAAGACCCGAAGAAGTTACGGATATGCAGAGAAGCATAGATGGAGAAGTCATCTACTCGACTTTTGACGAAGAGCCGGATCATCACACAAAGGTGGCCAGGATGGTGCTTGAACGGGCCAAGAGAATGGTCGAGCAGAAACAGGATGTGGTCATTCTCATGGATTCCATAACAAGACTTGCCCGAGCATATAATCTAACCGTTAACCCGTCAGGAAGAACACTCTCAGGAGGGCTTGATCCTGCGGCACTCATTATGCCTAAAAAGTTCTTCGGCGCCGCTCGAAACATCGAAGAGGGGGGGAGTCTTACAATCCTTGCCACAGCACTTGTGGATACCGGATCCAGAATGGACGACATGATTTTTGAAGAGTTCAAGGGTACAGGCAATATGGAAGTTCATCTTGATCGAAGACTTCAGGAGAGAAGAGTTTTCCCTGCCATTGATATCTACAAGTCCGGAACCAGAAAAGAAAATGCTCTGCTGTCAGCGGATGAATATGAAATGACCATGAATATCCGAAGACAGATGAATTCCAGCGGAAGTGCAGACCGTGTCACTGAGGATCTGATCCGCATGATGAGCCAGTCGGAAAATAACGACGATTTCATCAGCCATCTGAAAAGCAGTCAGGTTTTTAAATAGAAAACATGAAAAAGACTTTGAGCGATCTCTATCGGAGAGACTCAAAGTCTTTTTCTATACCCGAAAATTCAGGGTTCACATCATATAGACAACAGGTTTCTGCATTTTCAGTGTTTCTCTCATATCTAGAGTCCTCTGATTGGATGAGCCTGCAAATGACAGGTCGAAGGATCGCTCAGATTCCACAAAGGGACCATCGATGAGCACATCGATCTGACTGAGGAGAGGCATGTAGATATCCTTTCTCTCCAGAAGTTTTTCATAGGTAAAGCCTGTATACGCCATGATCGTGAAATGAGGAAAGTGTGGGATCACTCTTTTTCTGATCAGAACTGCCAGCTCATAGAAACCTTCAGCCTGGAAGAACGGATCTCCTCCTGAAAAGGTGACACCGTCCAGTAGAGGGTTTTTCAGTATGAGATCAATGATCTCCTCCATTTCGATCTGGTAACCGCCCTGAAAGGAGTGGGTTTTTGGGTTATGACAGCCTGGGCATCCATGTGCACAGCCTTGGGCAAAGATAACAAGCCTTAATCCTTCACCATCGGTTATGGACTCGTTGACGATACCTGCAATTCTAATCATCGTTCTGACCTTTACCGTGTATCACTCTATCCCTGACCTCGCTTAGCTTGGCATTGTTGAACCGGTCAAGGGAACCCACAAGATAGCCTGTGATTCTTCTGATTCTGGTAAAAGGAACATCTTCTTCTGTTCTTCCGCATCTTGGACATACATCTCCGATGATTCCTCGATGTCCGCATACAGGGTCAAAATCCACAGGATGGTTGATGGAACCATAACCGATACCTGACTTCTGCATATGTCTTATGATCTTCATAAATGCTTTGGGGTTTCTGCCTGCATCACCATCCAGTTCCACATAGGTGATGTGACCGGCATTAGTCAGTTCATGGTAAGGTGATTCTATGTCGATTTTCTCAAATGAGGTGACAGGGTAGTACACAGGCACATGGAAGCTGTTGGTGTAGTAGGCTTTGTCTGTAACACCCGGAATTTCTCCGAATTCCTTTCTGTCAAGGGTAACAAACCGTCCGGACAAGCCTTCAGCCGGAGAGGCGATAAGCGAGAAATTAAGGTTTCTTTTCTGACTCTCAAGGTCCATCCTTTCTCTCATGCGAGAGACGATTCTAAGTCCAAGTTCCCTCGAGTGCCAGTCTTCGCCGTGATGAGCGCCTGTAAGGGAAACAAGTGCTTCTGCAAGTCCGATGAAACCGGCTGAAAGTGTACCGTGCCTCAGGACATTTTCCAGTGTATCTTCAGGGGAGAGCTTTTCGCTTCCTCTCCATACACCCTGACCCATCAGGAAAGGAAAGTTCTTTGCTTTTTTCGCCGTCTGAATGCTGAACCGGTCAAGGAGCTGGGAAACAACCAGATCCATCGCAAAATCGAGCCTCTTGAAGAAGTTTTCTTCACTGCCTTCTGATAGAATGGCAAGTCTCGGAAGATTGATTGAGGTAAAACTGAGATTTCCTCTTCCATAAGGTGTTTCAAGGGAAGGGTCCGTGACATTCGAGATTACCCTTGTTCTGCAGCCCATGTACGATATTTCGGATTCCGGATCGTTTTCTCTGTAATACTTCAGATTGAATGGCGCATCCTGGAAAGAAAAGTTTGGAAAGAGTCTTTTTGCACTGACACCTGCGGCCTGCTCAAAGAGATCATAATTGGCTTCACCTGCATTAAGGTTTACGCCATCCTTAACTCTGAATATGTGGATAGGGAATATTGGTGTTTCACCGTTTCCGAGACCTCTCTCCAGGGACAGAAGAAGGTTTCTCATTACCATTCTTCCTTCAGGGGTCGTATCTGTACCATAATTTATGGACGAGAACGGAACCTGTGCACCTGCGCGTGAATTCATGGTGTTCAGGTTGTGGATAAATGCCTCCATTGCCTGATAGGTTTTTCTTTCTGTTTCGAGCATTGCTTCTTTTCTCGCAAAGTCTAAGGTTTTTTCAGTCAAGTTTTCATTGAGTCCGTTTTTTCTGAAATATGCCTTGAGTGCAGTTTCAAAATCATGAGCATCTTCCATTCGGTTATGGATGCCCTGCCGGCCAAGAGAGAGACATATTTCCTTCAACTCCTCTTCGTTATGGGGAAGGGAGAACAGAGACAGTGCCTTCACAAGATTCTGGTTGAACTGCTTCGCATATGTCTTGCGGACGCCTTCAGCCATGGCGTAGTCGAAATTCG
Source organism: Proteiniclasticum sp. (assembly GCA_032100885.1). Classification (GTDB taxonomy): domain Bacteria; phylum Bacillota; class Clostridia; order Clostridiales; family Clostridiaceae; genus Proteiniclasticum. Next base: position 12,583 of record DAMDIS010000017.1, on the reverse strand, counting down.
GTATGCTCTGTCCGCCGTGCTGATCGTTCTGGTTGGACTGGATGGCGATGCAGGCAAGCGCGCTGTAGCTTAAGATATCCTGAGGTTCTCTCAGAAATCCGTGTCCGGTGGAGAATCCGCCTTTGAAAAGCTTCAGGAGATCGATCTGGGCGCAGGTCGTGGTGAAGTTGTAAAAATCCATATCATGGATATGGATGAGTCCTTCTTCGTGGGCTCTGGCATGTTCGGGATGGAGGACAAACAGTTTCGTGAAGTCTTTTACCCCTTCT
>DAMDIS010000017.1:8727-12304 GCA_032100885.1 Proteiniclasticum sp. | reverse complement strand
TCATAGATCTTCATCAGATCGGATTTCATCGATCTGGTTCTGCTTCTGTGGTTTCTGAAGAGTATATAGGCTTTTGCCACATTGAAATAGCCTTTGGTCTGAAGGGCAAGTTCGGCGTAGTCCTGAATCTCTTCTACAAGTGGTAATGACTGAGCATTCTTCATGATCTGATCTTCGATCCAGAGAACCAGTTCGGTTATGGACGCTTCTGAACAGGTCATATGCTCAGCCTGAAATGCTCTCAGAATTGCTGTTGATATTTTGTTTCTGCAGTAGGGCAGAACCCTTCCATCTCTTTTTTGCACATTCTCCAGTGTGAACGGTCTGTTTTCCATTGTTTACCTCCAAAAAAATAAAGTGGGTCTTTCTTCACAGGCAAAGAGAGATCCACTTTTATGCAGACCTGCTTCATGCGACGTAAAGCTTGGCTGGTTGTCATCAAGGCAGCAGTCTGGCTTTGAGATGATATCTCTTACAGTGGCGGCACCGCACAGGAGTTTAACCTGTTTCCCTGCTCTTAAGACAGTTTATTCAATATATTGTGTTTTGATATGATTAACTATACTACATGTTGTGTCAGTTGAAAAGCGAAATCCTGCACATTTACCATTTTTCTTTATCAGAGAATGAAATCTTCCGGGGCGAGGATGGTCACTTCACTGCCTTTGATGCTGATCAGTCCATCTCTTTCCATGTTGGAAAGTTCCCGTGAAACTGAAGGCCTTGTTACCTTGATGATCTCACCGATTTCGGTCTTTTTGTGTCGCATTTTGAACTTTGCGTCGCCGGCAAGTTCCATCTCTTTGGAGAAATAGATCATGAGCCTTGAACGGACATCGTTGTGGGCAAGGATCTTTATCTTGTTTTTCAGTACAAAGATGTGATTGGAGAGGAATGTAAGATAGTTCAGATTGAACGTCCTGCTTTCTTCCAGCATATGCTTCATCTGTGTGAAGGGGATGAAGAACACAGTGCTTTTAGTGGTGGTCACCAGAGTGAAAGGATATTTCGCGCGACTTGTGAAGAGAAGCGGAGCACCAAAGCAGTCGCCATGTCTGAATACATTAATGGTCAAGGCGTCGCCGCTTCGTCCATACTGCTGTATGGTCAGTGTACCATCCAGAACAAATCCGATGGTGTCGCATGCTTCGCCTTCTTCGATGACGATAGTATCTTTTTCGTATGTTTCCTGGACGCAGCTTGTGAAGTCCAGAATTCTATTGATTTCTTCTTCGCTCATATTTTTGAATAAAGAATTTTTCTTTAAGTTATTCATATTGATTTGCATGCTTTTACCTCGTTGAATTCAAAGTGCAGATGATATTTTCATACCCTTCTATTATAAGTCAGAGAAGCTTTAAAAGAAACCGGATTACATAATTGACCGTTCGTTCTCATTCAACTTCCGTATCTTACGAAAAACTTTTATTATTTCTTAAAGTGTAACAGATGTTACAGTTTTATACTTACTGTTCTATTATAATCATCTCGTAGATTGATTGAGAATTTCAGTCATAAGAACAAAATAAATCAGCAGTATCGTGAATCCGATAATCATACTTCTAAAAAACTAAAATATCATAATTATCTTAAGAAATTGCTCTATACAATTGTGAATTCTTAGATCACTGATAATTACAATCATTTATCATATTTTTGTTCGTTAATCAACATTATAAAACAGTTCACATAACAAGGAGGAATAAATATGTCAATTAAAGATCAGCAAGCCATGTTCTGCTACCAATGTCAGGAGGCATCACGAGGTACCGGGTGCGAGATTATAGGTGTTTGTGGAAAGAATCCGGAGGTGGCAAATCTTCAGGATCTTCTGATTTATACAATCAAAGGAATTTCACAGATCGTCGTTAAGGGGAATCTGGCTGTATCTGCAATAAGAGAAATCAATCATGAAGTGATCAATTCACTATTCATGACCATCACAAATGCGAACTTTGATGAAGCGGCTATCGAGCGTCAGATCAATAAGATGATTGGATACAGAGAAAGCCTGAAATCATCAGCAGGTCTTGAGAAATACTCAGATGCTGCATCATTTACGGTTACGGATATGGAATCCATGCTGAAGAAGGCAAGACTTGTCGGCGTACTGGCAACTAAAGATGAAGATGTAAGATCTCTAAGAGAGCTCATCACCTACGGTCTGAAGGGTATGGCTGCATATTCACATCATGCGCTGAATATCGGAAAAGAGAACGAAAACATATATTCCTTCACCTATGAGGCTTTAGCTGCAACACTGGACAATACACTTTCTGCAGATGACCTTGTTGCCCTGACACTGAAGACAGGAGAGCTTGGCGTCAGTGCCATGGCGCTTCTTGATGATGCCAACACTTCCATGTTCGGTAATCCGGAAGTTACTGAAGTCAACATCGGTGTAGGAAACAAGCCGGCTATTCTGGTATCAGGACATGATCTTACCGATCTTAAGCAGCTTCTTGAACAGACAAGAGGAACAGGGGTTGATGTCTATACACATAGTGAAATGCTTCCTGCCCACTACTATCCTGAATTCAAGAAGTATGACAACTTTGTCGGAAACTACGGAAATGCGTGGTGGAAATAGGTCGAAGAATTCGAATCCTTCAACGGTCCGGTTCTGTTCACAACCAACTGTATTGTTCCACCAAGAAATGAAAGTCTGAGAAACAGAATCTTCACAACAGGTGCTTCAGGATTCCCTGGATGCACACACATCGAAGCGGATGAAGCAGGCGTAAAAGATTTCTCTGCTATCATTGAAATGGCGAAGAGACTGGAATCACCAACTGAAATCGAATCCGGAAAGATTGTCGGAGGTTTCGCACACGCACAGGTTATCGCACTTGCTGATAAGGTAGTGGATGCTGTAAAGAGCGGCGCAATCAGAAAGTTTGTCGTCATGGCAGGCTGCGACGGTAGAATGAACTCCAGAAACTACTACACTGAATTTGCTGAAAAGCTTCCACAGGATTCCGTGATCCTTACTGCGGGCTGTGCAAAATACAGATACAACAAGCTGCCTCTGGGTGACATCGGCGGAATTCCAAGAGTTCTTGATGCCGGTCAGTGTAACGACTCCTATTCACTGGTAGTCATCGCACTTACCCTGAAGAAAATCTTCGGTCTCGACGATCTCAACGATCTGCCAATTGCATACAATATTGCATGGTACGAGCAGAAAGCGGTCATCGTTCTTCTGGCACTTCTTCACCTTGGTGTAAAGAACATTCACCTCGGACCAACACTTCCGGCATTCCTCTCACCTAATGTGGCAAATGTCCTTGTTGAAAAATTCGGAATCAGCCCAATCGGTGAAGTGGATGAGGATATCGAACTCTTCATGGCACAGTAATCACTGTATTATACATTCCCTCGGACGAACACTGTTTCGTCCGAGGGAACTTTTTTTGGGGATGCACCCGACAGAGAATTTCTACCAAAGGGATTGGAAATGATGTATGATAAGGGGTAGATTAAGCCTAAAAAGGAGAAATCAGAGTGAATATCATTACCGTAGAGAACTTAACAAAAAATTTCGGGGAAAAGAAACTCTTTGAAGATGTAAGCTTTA
>DAMDIS010000017.1:5826-8717 GCA_032100885.1 Proteiniclasticum sp. | reverse complement strand
CAGATACAGATAAAATCGGAATCATAGGCATAAACGGAACAGGGAAATCGACACTTCTCAAGGTCATCGCGGGAATCATTCCGCCCGATCAGGGAACGGTCCAGAGAGTGGGCAGAATTCGTGTGGAATACCTCTCCCAGGAGCCTGATTTCAATGATGAGCATACAGTGCTTGATCAGGTCTTCAGCGGAGATTCTAAAGAGCTTGAGACCATAAGAGCTTATGAGGAAGCGCTCAATCTTTCGATTTCAGAACCGGAAAACAAGAACCACCAGAAACTGCTGATCCAGCTTACCGGAAAAATGGACAGTCTGGATGCCTGGGGAATGGAAGCGGAAGCGAAATCCATTCTGACAAAGCTTGGTATAACAGACTTTAATAAAAAGATCGGCGAGCTTTCAGGAGGGCAGAAGAAGAGAGTGGCCATGGCCACTTCGCTTATTGCGCCTTGTGACCTCCTTATTCTTGATGAGCCGACAAACCACATCGACAATGATACAGTGGCGTGGCTTGAAAAATACCTGAAGGAAAGAAGAGGTGCGCTTTTAATGGTCACCCATGACCGGTATTTCCTGGAAAGAGTAACCAACAGAATCCTTGAGATCGATCATGGATCCATTTACAGCTACCCTGTAAACTATTCGATGTATCTGGAAATGAAAGCTGAAAGACAGGAGCTCCAGGAAGTATCCGACAGAAAAAGAAAAAAACTTCTTGAGAGTGAACTTGCCTGGATCAGAAAAGGGGCAAAAGCCAGAAGCACAAAACAGAAAGCCAGAATCGACAGATATGAGGCTTTAAAGAATCAGGAATCACACTTTGAGGACAGTGAAGTGGAGATCAGAACAGTATCCTCTAGATTGGGAAAGAAAATCATCGAAATCTCGTCTCTTTCTAAAGCTTATGATGAAGATGTCCTGCTTAAGGATTTCAATTATAACGTGCTGAAGGATGACAGGATCGGAATCGTCGGTCCCAATGGCATAGGCAAGTCAACATTCCTTAAAATGATCGCCGGGCAGGTCGCCCCTGACAGAGGCACTATTGATGTAGGTGAAACGGTGAGAATCGGTTTCCTGTCTCAGGAATACACCATCATGAACGAGGAGATGAGAGTCATCGACTTCATCAAGGAAGCTGCCGAGATCATCGAAACGGTGGATGGTACAGTAACTGCCTCGCAGATGCTGGAGACGTTCCTGTTTCCGCCCTATGAGCAGTGGACGCCCATAAACCGTCTATCCGGCGGAGAAAAGAGAAGGTTGATGCTTTTAAGGATCCTCATGGAGAAACCCAATGTGATTCTTCTGGACGAACCGACCAATGATCTGGATATCGCAACACTTTCAATTCTTGAGGACTATCTGGAGAATTTCCCGGGCGCAGTCATTACAGTTTCCCATGACCGATATTTCCTTGACCGTGTAGCCGAGAAGATATTCTTCTTTAAAGGGGACGGAAATGTGCAGATCATATTCGGGAATTATTCCGACTATGAAGAGAAGAGGGAATCAGCGGAAAAAGAAGAGGAAGAGAAAGTCGTCAAGGACACACCTCAGAAGTCGAGACAGAAGGAGAAGACAAAGAAATTCACCTTCAAAGAACAGCGGGAGTTTGAAGGCATCGATCAGCGGATTGAAGACCTGGAAAATAAGATTTCAGAGATAGAGGGGTCCATTGAAAAGCATGCTACAGATTTTGAGAAGCTGAATGCACTTGTAAGCGAAAAAGAAGCGGCTGAAAAGGATCTTGAAGAAGCTATGGAGCGCTGGACATATCTCAATGAACTTGCCGAAGAGCTGGGACTCATATAAAATAAAAGAAGGATCTCTTCACTTTGCAGAGATCCTTCCTTATATTAAGTCAAAATAAAAAAGGACCAGTTATGATCCTTAATTAAATGAAGATTCTATTCTTCTTCGTTTGTAGAAGTGATGTTGAACTTCTTCTTGAAACGATCAACTCTTCCGCCCACATCAACAATCTTCTGCTTACCTGTGAAGAATGGATGGCACTGAGAGCATATTTCAACCTTAAGTTCATCCTTTACTGATCCAGTAACGAATGTGTTTCCACATGCACACTTAACAACAGCTTCAGAGTTGTAATTTGGATGTATGCCTTCTTTCATTTAATTCACCTCAATTTCATTGTTTTTTTAACTCTTCAATTCTAACACTTACAAAGTGAGGAGTCAACTATCTTATGGATTATGATGAGGGTAGATGTTATAATAGATTCGGTATTAAGGAAGTTAGGAGAATTTAAGATGAGCAAACTTTATTTTAGGTACGGAGCAATGAACTCGGGAAAGTCCACTAACCTCATGCAGGTTGCCTATAACTATGAAGAAAGAGGAATGAAAGTCAAGATCTTCAAACCTCAGGTGGATGCAAAAGGTGGCAACCAGCTGGTTTCACGTCTTGGTGTCTGCAGAGAAGCTGATTTTGCGGTCAGTGACGAGGATAATCTTTATGAAGTTACTGAAAAATGGATACAGAGCGAAGGCAAGATAAACTGCATACTGGTGGATGAAGTTCAGTTTTTAAAAGAAAAGCACATTGATGAACTTCTTCAGGTTGCAGTTATTCTTAAGGTACCTGTGATATGTTATGGACTAAGAACAGACTTTCTCATGAACGGTTTTGAGGGGAGTGCAAGGCTTCTTCTACTTGCGCACAGCATTGAAGAACTGAAGACCATATGCACCTGCGGAAAGAAAGCGCTTCTTAACGGGAGAAAGATCAATGGCGAATTTGTATTCGAAGGAGAACAGGTTGCCATCGATATGGTGGGAAACGTGGAGTATCAGTCACTATGTGCCGACTGTTATTTCAAGTTCAGAAAGAAAATGGAAGATAGAAATAAATCAAAATAAGGGTTTGGTGAAT
>DAMDIS010000017.1:0-5816 GCA_032100885.1 Proteiniclasticum sp. | reverse complement strand
TGAATAGATGAGAAACACAACTGTAGGAGGACAGGCAGTCATAGAAGGCGTTATGATGAGAGGTCTTAAAGGAATAGCAACGGCTGTAAGGAATCCTGATGGCGAGATCGTGGTAAACCACGATGATACAAAGCCGCTCTCCATGAAATACAAGGCGCTCAGATGGCCACTCATAAGAGGTGCTGTCGCGCTTGTCGATTCCATGAAAATCGGAATCAAAAGCCTCAACTGGTCCGCTTCGATCTTCGGCATTGAAGAAGAGCCATCAAAATTCGATAAGTTTCTGAAAGATAAATTTGGGGATAAAGGGGAAAAGATCATAGAGACCCTGACCATGATCGTAAGTCTCAGCTTCAGTGTGCTGCTGTTTTTTGTTCTGCCGACGCTGATTACCGGTGTTCTGAGAAACTACGATCTTCCGCATATGGCACTGAATGTCATTGAAGCGGTCATAAGGCTCAGTATCTTTATCGGTTACCTCTATGGAATCAGCAAAATGAAGGACATCTACAGAGTGTTTCAGTATCATGGCGCGGAGCATAAAGCAATCATATGCTATGAAAATGAGATGGAACTCACAGTGGAAAATGTTCGCTCATGTACCAGATTCCATGAAAGATGCGGAACGAACTTCATGTTCCTTGTCATGGCTGTGAGCATTATTGTATTCAGTTTTACCGGATGGACAGATCCTCTCTTGAGAATTGTATCAAGGATTCTGCTGCTGCCGCTCATATCTGGCATCACCTATGAAATTCTGAGATGGCTTGGCAAGACAAAAGGGCCCATTCAGAAAATCATAGCCTATCCCGGAATGATGCTTCAGAGACTGACCACAAAAGAACCGCTGGATGACATGCTTGAAGTGTCCATCAGAGCACTCAAGGAAGCGGAAGGGCTGGTATAGAGAGTATGCGTATAGATGAGGCACTGAAAAGATCCATGGACCTGCTTAAAGAGGCATCAGATACACCTGGACTTGATGCGAGAGTTCTGCTGAAGGATGCGCTCAAAAAGGATGATGTCTACCTTCTGGCGCATCGGGATGAAGAAATGGACAGTGCATCGGAAGAAAGCTTTTTTCAGATGGTCAGTGCCCGTGCAGCAGGAAAACCCGTAGCCTATATATTAGGATACAAGGAATTTATGGGATTTGCCTTCAAGGTGAATGAAGATACACTCATTCCAAGACCGGACACGGAAATCGCTGTGGAAAAGGCTGTGGAGAAGATCAGGGAAAAGAAGTACCGGAAAGTACTTGATCTGTGCTCCGGATCAGGTGCCATCGGGCTGTCCATAGCCAAAATCTTGGAATTTACAAATGTGACACTTTCTGATATAAATAAAGGAGCCATTCTAGTCTCGGAAGAAAACGCCGAAAAGCTTGGCGTCAGAGACAGGGTGAATTTCATCGTATCGGATCTCTTTCAGGAGATCGATGAGACGTTCGATCTCATCATCAGCAATCCTCCTTATATCAGTCAGGAGGATATGGAGACATTATCGGTTTCTGTGAAAGACTATGAACCTCATCTTGCCTTATATGGAGGCATAAGAGGACTGGATTTCTATGAAACCATTTCGAAGCAGGCTAGGCAGCATCTGACGGATCATGGCATGCTGATTTTTGAAATCGGCTATGACCAGAGTCAAGAGGTGGAAAATATGTTAAAAGAAAATGGATTTAAAAATGTCATAACCATAAATGACCTTTCAGGTCATCATCGGGTAGTTTCCGGAGAACTCATTCCAGAGACTTAGCTTCCTGACGTTATTTTTTCATATCATTTAGAATTAAGGAGAGAGATTAATGTTAGAAAGATTAAGTTTTGTAGAAGGTAAATATGAAGAACTTACCATGAGAATCAGTGACCCAAGTGTCATTGCGGATCAGGAAGCATGGCAGAAGCTTGTAAAAGAGCATTCCGACCTTGAAGCGATCGTTACGAAGTACCGTGAATTCAAGGGTCTTAAGGAAGAGCTCGATTCAAATATGGAAATGCTCCAGTCAGAAGATGACCAGGACATGAGAGAAATGATCAATGAAGATGTCAGAACAATAAAGGCAAGGCTTGAAAATATCGAGTCTGAGCTTCAGATCATGCTCCTTCCCAAGGATCCCAATGACGACAAGAACGTTTTTGTGGAAATCCGTGGCGGTGCAGGCGGAGACGAGGCTGCTCTCTTTGCGTACAATCTTTACAGGATGTATGTAAAGTATGCGGAAAGCAAAAGATGGAAAGTTGAAATCATGAGCCTTAATGAAACAGACATCGGCGGATTCAAGGAAGTCGTGTTTATGGTTAAGGGACATGGTGTCTATTCTCTGATGAAATATGAGTCAGGGGTACATAGAGTGCAGAGAGTTCCTGATACCGAAAGCTCAGGAAGGATTCATACATCCACAGCTACAGTCGCAGTGCTGCCTGAAGTGGATGATGTTGATGTTGAAATCAATATGAACGAGATCAGAGTGGACGTTTACCGTTCATCAGGAAACGGTGGTCAGTCCGTCAATACAACGGACTCCGCGGTTCGAGTCACACATCTTCCATCCGGACTGGTCGTTGCCGTTCAGGATGAAAAATCACAGCTGAAGAATAAAGAGAAAGCCCTTAAGATTTTAAGAGCCAGACTTTATGAAATCGCCCAGAATGAAAGAAACAAGGGCATTGCTGACGAAAGAAAATCTCAGGTTGGTACGGGTGACCGTTCCGAGAGAATCAGAACATATAATTATCCCCAGGGAAGAGTGTCAGACCACAGAATCAACCTTACACTCTATAAACTGGAAGCATTCCTTAATGGAGATATGGATGAAATGTTTGATTCCCTTATCAGATACGACCAGGCTGAAAAATTGAAGGCCATGGGCAACGGAAATAACTAATGAGGGGGGGACAGTTTTACTGTCCCCATTTTTGAGGTGAAAATGGATACAATCAAAGTCAATTTTGAAAATGGAATAGATGAATCTGCTGTGGAAAAGGGTGCTCAGATTTTGAGGGAAGGCGGAGTGGTGGCATTTCCCACAGAAACAGTATATGGTCTTGGTGCCGATGCACTGAACAAAGAAGCGGTGAAAAAGATATTTGAAGCCAAGGGAAGGCCCCAGGACAATCCTTTAATCATTCATGTAGCAGACGATGATCTTGCAGATTACGTGAAATCCGTTCCGGATAAAGCAAAGGAGCTGATGGACAGGTTCTGGCCGGGTCCACTGACCATCATCCTGCAGAAAACCGATCTTGTGCCTCTTGAGACAAGTGCCGGTCTTGACACCGTAGGTGTCAGAATGCCGTCGAACAAGGTTGCAAGAATGCTCATTAAATCATTGGGGCATCCTGTAGCAGCGCCTTCAGCCAATATTTCCGGAAAACCGAGTCCCACAAACTATGAAAGGTGTGTGGAAGATCTTGACGGAAGAGTGGACATGATCATCGGAGACGGAAGTTCCATTGTGGGGCTTGAATCCACCATCGTTGACTACAGCGTTCAGCCACCACGCCTTTTAAGACCAGGTTATATTACGTATGAGGATCTCAAGGAAGTCGATCAGGCAGTGGTTTACGATGAGGCGAAGACAAGGGCGGACGAAAAGGAAACCCCAAAAGCGCCAGGAATGAAGTATCGTCATTACGCACCTAAAGCTCCTCTGACCATAATATCGGGAAGCAGAGAAAAAGTTTCGGAAAAAATCATCGAGCTTATGGAGAAATATACTCATGATGGAAAACATGTGGGGATTCTTTCACCAATAGAGCGGGAGAAGTTGTATAATAGAGAAAATGTACGATTCATTTCTTTGGGCAGCGAAGATAATCAGGAAGAACTTGCGAGAAACCTTTTTGAAGGGCTGAGAAGCTTTGATGATTCCAATGTGGACCTGATCCTTGCTGAAGGACTTTCAGAAGAAGGTGTAGGACAGGCAATCATGAACCGCCTGAAGAAAGCATCAGGATTCAATATAATTGAGGTGTAGAGATGAAAGTATTGTTTGTTTGTACAGGGAATACCTGCAGAAGCCCCATGGCCGAAGTGATTTTCAATGAAACCTATCACAAGGCAGAAGCATCATCACGAGGACTTTTTATTCAAAGAGGCAGTATCATTTCCAGTGAAGCGAAGAAAATTCTGCTTCGGGAATATGGCTATAATGAAAACCGTGAGGCTGAAGAAATCCTTGATGAAGATGTGGTGAAAGCGGATTTTATCATCACCATGACAGAAGCCCAGAAAATGGAGATTAAAAGGCGATACGGCGGAGACAGGGTATTTACACTTAAAGAGCTTGCCGGCGAAACAGGGGATGTTATGGACCCTTACGGCATGGAAGAAGAAGTATACATCAAAACGTTCAGTGAAATCAGAACACTGATACAGAAAATTACAGATTTTGAAAAGTTCAGGAGGTAAACATGAAGATTGCAATTGGTTCTGACCATGGCGGCATCAGCCTAAAAGAAACGGTGAAGGAACATCTCGAGAAGAAAGGATATGAAGTGAAGGATTTTGGTACCTACACCAGAGAGTCCTGCGACTATCCGGATATCTCCGAAAAAGTGGCAATGAGCATTGTGGATAAAAGTTCCGATTTGGGTATCCTTATCTGCGGAACAGGTATCGGTATTGGGATTGCGGCAAACAAGATCAGAGGAATCCGAGCAGCCCTTTGTCACGATACATTCAGTGCACATGCAACAAGAGAACACAATGATGCCAATATCCTGACCATGGGAGAGAGGGTAATCGGACCTTCATTGGCTCTTGACATCGTTGATACGTTTTTGACGACAAAGTTTGAAGGCGGAAGACATCAGACAAGAATCGATAAGATCACATCACTGGAAGAGAAATATATAGAAGTCGAGGAGGAAAAATAATGGGTAGAGTAATTGAAATCAATCATCCACTGGTACTGCATAAGCTGGCGATCATAAGGGACAAAAATACAGGGTCCAAGGAGTTCAGAGAGGTGGTTGAAGAAATTTCCACACTTATGGCTTATGAAGTGACAAGGGATCTGCCGATGGAGGATATTGATATCGAGACACCTGTTGCCATTGCTCACTGCAAGACGATTACAGGAAAGAAGCTTGCCATCGTTCCGATCTTAAGAGCGGGTATCGGTATGGTTGACGGTATGCTGAAGCTTGTTCCAGCAGCAAAGGTTGGTCATATCGGCCTTTATAGAGATGAGAGCACACTGCAGCCTGTAGAATATTTCTGCAAACTACCAAAGGACATTGAAGAAAGAGACGTTATCGTTGTCGATCCTATGCTTGCAACAGGCGGATCTGCAGTAGATGCGATACATATGCTGAAAAAGAGAGGAGCAAAGTCCATCAAGTTTGTGGGCCTTGTTGCTGCTCCAGAAGGAATCAAGGTTCTATCCGAAACACATCCGGATGTGGATATATTCATCGCTTCGATCGATGAAAAACTGAATGAGCACGGATATATCGTACCGGGACTTGGAGATGCCGGAGACAGACTCTTCGGAACAAAATAATCTGGTGACGACCATGCAGACTGCGAAAAATGAATTCGCGGTCTGTATTTTTTTGGGGGGATATCCTGCAGGACATCTGTGGAAGGCGAATTTCAATCATCCATGAGACCCATGGGCAATCTTTTTTCATGTCTGAAACGGAAGAAGGTTTTCTTCGCTGAAAATGAGCGCTGAGATAAAAAAGAGAAATATTTTTTTGAAAAAAGCCTTGAAATATCATCGTCCAGGCTATATACTAGTCTTTGTCAGTTCATTTGCTGGTGTGGCTCAATGGTAGAGCAGCTGATTTGTAATCAGCAGGTTG
>DAMDIS010000016.1:23647-27469 GCA_032100885.1 Proteiniclasticum sp. | reverse complement strand
TTCAGAAAGGTCCACGATACGCTCATAGCGAAGATACAGACTGCCGTCGCTGTAGTAGGCATCCTCATTTTCGTTCTTTGAGGAGAAAAACTCCACCTTTCCCTTAGCAAGAGGGGCAAAGGATCTTGTGATCTCATTGTCCTCGTTGAGGATGAGAAGATCCCCCGGCTTCTGGAAGCGGAAGATATTCATCTTTGCTTCAATATACTCTTCCATAGTCTTATGCATGTCCAGATGGTTAGGAGAGAGATTCGTCACGATGGCGATTTCAGGTGACGTGGTCATGGTCATGAGCTGAAAGCTCGAGAGCTCCAGTACAACCACATCTTTTGGTCCGATTTCATCAAGCTTTGTGAAAAGAGGTGTCCCGATATTGCCGCCCACATATACGTGATATCCGGCTTTCTTCAGGATTTCACCCACAACAGTCGTGGTCGTTGTCTTACCGTCGCTTCCTGTGATTCCGATGGTTCTTGCGCTGCAGTATTTGAGAAACTCTTCCATTTCCGACGTGACATGTGCGCCTTCTTCCTTCGCTTTAACAAGAGCCGGATGGTCGATGCGCATACCTGGTGTCTTGAAGATCATATCAAGCCCTGACAGATGATCAAGATAGTTCTCTCCCAGGGAGAGTCTGATTTCACTTCTGAACTCATGCACCTCCTGAGATAAAGCTTCAAGCTTTCTCTGGTCGAAGCCGTAGACTTCTGCACCCAAGGAAAGAAGATATCTGATGAGCGGAATGTTGCTTACGCCAAGACCGACAACACCCACTTTTTTTCCTGCAATTTCCTGTTTGAAAAGATTAAAATCTCTGCTCATATCTTATTTCCTTACCTTCCTTTTCGGTACCAGTATTCTCTCCGATAATGCATCCTGCGCCATTGCAGCCAGTCCAAACCCGAATATCAGCGGGAACACGATATAGCGTGCAAAGAAGATGCAAAGACCCATAATAAGAACCGCAAGCGCAGCCCCTAAGAGAAGTCTGAAAAAGTTCTCTTTTGTTTTTCTGAATATTTCCCTGAACTTCCCGCCATCGTTATGGACCATTACAGGCACTGCAGCCACTGCAGCAAACAGGCTAAAGAAGATGCCCATCTGTGATGCACGGTAGGCCGATTCCAGCCCTTCGATCAGGAAGAAGAGGTTATTGTACATACTGAACGTGATGATGAGGGCTCCGATCACTCCGATGATGAGACCTGTCTTCACACTCTTTCTGTACCCTTCTATAAATAGGCGAACCACACTTTTTCCTCCGGTCTTCTGAGCTCTGATGGCATACAGAAGTGCTGTATAGCTTGGCAGAAGATTAAGGCTCAAAAGCCCCATGCTGAGGTAATACATCCCTATGCTCTCCGGTCTGAAAAAGAGCAGAAAAATCAGGATATGGATATTGAATAGGATGAACATGGCATTGGCCATGATCAGATTGTAGACCTTATCCACGGTCTTTTTGGCCGAGGTGTCCGCGACTTGTTCTCTGGATGTTTTCTTCCTGCTGTTATGTTTCATGAATCCTCCTGATTTCTATACTTACTACTTTCATTCTATCTAATTTCTCCGAAACTGCAAACGCTAAATCCATATCTGCCAATCAGACATAACGGAAATAAGATGGAAGCTCAAAACTTCCATCTTACCCCGCGTTATTAGAATTCCAGTTTCTTCTCGATGTAGTCAGCCAGTTCGAATACGGAGAGTCTGATCTGTTCCATGGTATCACGGTCTCTCACGGTTACGGACTGATCTTCTAAAGTGTCGAAATCGATGGTGATGCAGATCGGTGTACCGATTTCGTCCTGTCTTCTGTATCTCTTACCGATGCTTCCCGCATCGTCATACTCTATGTTGAAATGCTTCGAGAGCTGCTCATAGACTTCAAGAGCCTTTTCGGACAGCTTCTTTGACAGCGGAAGAACCGCCGCTTTTACCGGTGCCAGTGCAGGGTGGAACTTAAGTACTGTTCTCACATCTCCGCCTTCTAGCTCCTCTTCTGTGTAGGCATCGGAAAGGAATGACAGAAGCATTCTGTCCACACCCACTGATGGTTCCACGCAGTAAGGTACAAATTTCTCGTTGGTCACAGGATCAAGGTAGTTCATATCTGCCTTGGCATGCTCTGCGTGCTGCTTGAGATCATAATCTGTTCTGTCCGCAATCCCCCAAAGCTCTCCCCATCCGAAGGGGAATCTGAATTCGATATCTGCAGTACCCACGCTGTAGAAAGAAAGCTCTTCCGGTGCGTGGTTTCTCATTCTCATGTTCTCTTCGGTAAGACCAAGGTCAAGAAGGAAATCCCAGCAGTACTTCTTCCAGTACTCGAACCATTCAAGGTCTGTTCCCGGCTTGCAGAAGAATTCCAGTTCCATCTGTTCGAATTCTCTGGTTCTGAAAATGAAGTTACCTGGTGTGATCTCATTTCTGAAGGACTTTCCGATCTGTCCGATTCCGAAAGGCACCTTCTTTCTTGAGGTTCTCTGGATATTCTTGAAGTTTACAAAGATACCCTGAGCGGTTTCCGGTCTTAAGTAGATCTCTGTCTTTGAATCATCTGTGATGCCAAGGAAAGTCTTGAACATGAGGTTGAATTTTCTGATCTCCGTAAAGTTCTTCTTTCCGCACTTCGGACAGACGATGCCGTGCTCATCCATATAGCCCTTAAGCTCTTCTTCACTGAATCCGTCTGCAGAAGCGTACTCTACGCCCTGCTCGGTCATATGGTCTTCCACAAGCTTGTCTGCTCTGAATCTGGCCTTACATTCCTTGCAGTCCATAAGGGGATCGGAGAATCCGCCCACGTGACCTGATGCCACCCAGACTTCCGGATTCATGAGGATCGCGGAATCAAGTCCCACATTGTATGGGCTTTCCTGGATGAATCTCTTCCACCAGGCCTTTTTGATGTTATTTTTCAGTTCAACGCCCAGGGGACCGTAATCCCAGGAGTTGGCCAGTCCGCCGTAGATCTCAGATCCCGGATAGACAAATCCTCTTCCCTTGCTTAAGGCAACAATTTTATCCATGGTTTTTTCCATAACAATCATCCTCCAATATATATCAATGCTGAATAACTAAAAAAGAGCCTATACCATGAAGGGACGGATCAATAAATCCGCGGTTCCACCCTTCTTGGCATAAGCCCTGCTCTTACATACCATTTCTGCTCAAAAGCGCCCTTCATCATCCCTAATATATCCTTACACCTGCCGGATACTCTCTAAAAATCGGATATGACTACTTCTCTTTCTCAATGCAAATATTCAGTTAAAAAAAATGGCTCCGCGAAGAGGGCTCGAACCTCCAACCTATCGGTTAACAGCCGAGTGCTCCACCATTGAGCTATCGCGGAACGTCATTACAAAAACTATTATACCAAGGATAAAGATAAATGCAAGGCTTAATTCGAAAAATTATTCAGCCGTAATACAAAAAAATCAGAAAAATAAATCTTGACTCCTGCTGAAAAGTTCTTATAATGAAATATAACAAAGCATAGATGAGAGAAGTAAATCATGGTTAAGGTTTAAGAGAGTCAGGGATGGTGTGATCCTGGTACATGAACATGGTTGAAGAACACCTCGGAGCTGCCAGAGGAAAGGTAACGAGTAGACCTGGCCGGAACTCCCCGTTATAGGAGTCGGATATCGACAATAACCATGTCTGTATCTTAAAAGCGAGCTTATAACAAGCTAAACTGGGTGGTACCGCGGAAGAGCCTTTCCTTTCGTCCCTATTGTGGGATGGAGAGGAATTTTTTATTTTAGGAGGAAACCGCTATGTACAAACCGACCATGACCCTTAAGGAAACCCAGAAGG
>DAMDIS010000016.1:12914-23637 GCA_032100885.1 Proteiniclasticum sp. | reverse complement strand
GGCCATCAAACTGATCAAAGTGTTCTTTGAACATGAGCTTTCCGAAAGACTGCTGCTTACTCGTGTATCCGCTCCCCTCTTCGTGGAGAGAGGTACAGGAATCAACGATGACCTGAACGGCATCGAAAGACCCGTATCCTTCGACATCCTTGATTCAGGCAAGGAAGTGGAAATCGTCCAGTCTCTTGCCAAGTGGAAGAGAAAAGCGCTGAAGGACTATGAGTTCACTCTGGGAGAAGGCCTCTATACGAACATGAACGCCATAAGACGTGATGAAACCCTAGACCGCATCCACAGTATCTATGTGGATCAGTGGGACTGGGAGAAGATCATCGGTGAAGGAGACAGAAACCTCGAGACCCTTAAGGATACCGTGCGCATCATCTATTCCATATTCAAAGATGCGGAGATTCTCCTAAGAGAACAGTATCCGTTTCTTACCCCTGAACTTCCCGAGACCATCACTTTCATCACAACGGAAGAACTGTATGCAAAATACCCGGATAAAACACCAAAGGAAAGAGAGAGAGCCTTTGCCAAAGAAACAGGCGCCTATTTTCTCATCGGAATCGGTGATCTTCTTCCTGATGGAGAAAAACATGACGGCAGAGCACCCGACTACGATGACTGGCAGCTGAACGGTGATCTTCTCTTCTACTACGGCGTTCATGATGACGTTCTTGAACTGTCATCCATGGGCATCAGAGTAGATAAAATGGCGCTCCTTTCACAGCTTGGAAAATCAGGAAAAGAGGACCGCATGAGTCTTCCTTTCCACAGACAGCTCCTTGAAGGAGAGCTTCCCCAGACCATGGGCGGCGGAATCGGCCAGTCCAGAATCTGTCAGTTCCTTCTGAAGAAATACCATATCGGTGAAGTGCAGAGCAGCATCTGGCCTGAGAAAATCAGAGAAGAGATGGCCAAGATCAACGTCTCACTTCTATAATCATTACAATGCAAAAGTACCGCAGGGTTCAATTCCTGCGGTACTTTTTATGTCTGCTTGCGAAGCGCTACAGATTTTCTAGTGCTTAACTTCCACCAGTTCAAGAATCTGAAGAACCTTATCCTCAGAAAAAGGTTCATGGGTACTTACTACAAGAATGCTGTGATCCTTCCTGAGAAACATGCGCGCTCTTTGTAGTGGATGCTGCTTGAGCACAACTCCCTCATAGCCGCGTTCGATAAGATCAGGATACTGTTCTTCAATGGATTCCTCAATTATGACGTCTTTCATGAAAAGCTCCTGATACTTGCCGATCACCCAGGGAACTGAGCTTTCAAAACTGCTCACCTCGTAAAACGGGAGAATATCTTGGACATCGTTTGGTGAAACAGGATATTCATCCCAGGTTATCCCTTTATAATAACTGAAATGAGAGGCAAGCAGCCCGCTCTCTTTGTCTATGAACTCCTCTTCCTTATACCCTGATTCAGCAGGGTAACCAAGCTCTTCCATTGAAAGAATCTCGTATCCCTGTATGTTTCCATCATCGAATGAACCTTGCGAAACAACAAAGGTGCTGGACACCATCAGAATATAGGTCATCAGAACCAGCATAAAGAAATTTGCTTTTCTCGATGAGAACCGTGTCTTCGTAAAACCCGTATAAAGAAGGAGAAGTCCTGCAAGGATGCCCATGCTGTAGAATACATAAGATGAATCGGTCAAAGTATCCAATAAAATCCAAGTCAGGGGTATAAAGAGAAGGGCTTTGCTGTAAAATCTGGCTTTTACGATTTTCTCCCCTTTCTCCGGAGAAGTAAGCACCAGTCCATCCCCTCTCATAAGAGCCTTCCTGTTCTTCAGATGAAAAGCTGTGATACGTGAAATACCAACGATACTGTCTATTCCAAGCATCAGGACAGGCAGAACTAACCCGATCAGATCCGTTGAGGACAGGAAGAATGAAAACTGAGTATATTGTGATAAAGCACTTTCAATAAACTGCACACTCATAAATCCGAATACGGTCGCCGTGAACACTATAGGCAGAATTTCAAGAAGAGCCGCCTTATATAGGGAGTGAAAGCGAAATTCGTCTTCCGTATCTATGCCAGGTGCATCGAGGTCCTCATTATAGAAACACTGCATCTTCCGGTGGCTGAAAGCATGGTTCCAGGAGGTGTTTCTGCAGTAATCCAGATAATCTTCAGTGGCTGGAGCAAGGTTTATATCCATGGATGAAGCTTTGTAGAAATAGTCCACGTAGAATTTTCTTTTTTTAGGCTCTGCCTCCTCAAAGAAATAAAATGCGCCGTAGGCACCTGTCACAAGAAATCCGTCCTCGGACATCCTTTCAAAGAAAGCTTCCAGGCTGGATACCTCTAGAGGCGTCGACGGGAACAGCAGGACCTTTTTCTTTTTTCGTTTGCTCCGATCTTTCTTAAACATCTTTTTCCCTCCAGCCTTTTTCATTCCCTGCTCTATCCACAAGTCTCACTCCATCATCAAGGAGTATTCTTAGTCTTTTCTGCTCTTTTTTTAAAGCATCCAGCCCTTCTTCGGTGATGATGTAGTGTTTCTTTCTGCCTTCTGTCCTGGTTTCTTCAATCATGCCCACCTTCAGGAACTTATCCAGAAGCGTATATAGAGTTCCGGGTCCTACTGCAATTCGCCCCTTCGAAAGGTCGTCGACTTTTTCCATAATGTCCACGCCGCAGACCTCCTCCAGCAGAGCAAGAAGAATATAGTACATCGGCTCTGTCAGGGTCTGAAACTGATCTCTTGCCATCCTTGTCGTCTCCTTTTATTTTATAATATCGACTGACGATATTTCTTAAATAAAGATTACTATCGATACACGATATTGTCAAGAACCACTTATAAATAAAAAAGACCCTCAGCTTTTTCTTCGCTGAAGGTCTCCTCAAATTTTCTATTTCTCTGGCTTCATGGTTGGGAAATCATTTCTATGTAAGCATTACTTGTCATAAGTTCTCAAAAGCTTTCATTTAAAGGTCTTTCAGCACATCTCGTTTACATCAGTTCTCATAACATCTCACCTGATATTAGAAAACGGGTGTATCTTGGGTGTAACCTGGGTGTAGTATTATGTTTCATCACTCTCTACCTTTATAAAGTCTTCGAAAACCTCAAATTCACGCTTTTTCAAATCCTTTGTAACATCAGCATAAATCTGAAGCGTTGTACTAACATCCGAATGTCCTAAGGCATCCTGAATAACCTTAACATTAACGTTAGCTTCACAAAGTCTAGTTGTAAAAGTGTGTCGTAATGAGTGACAACTAAAACGCGGAAGTAATACAACAGCTTCCTTGCCGTTCGCTTTCTCAATAATCTCCTGGTTGCAGTCCCTTGTTATTCTTCTAATAGCTTTGTTCAACGTGCCTTGATTCTGGACGTTACCGAAGCGATTCACGAAGATAAAATCTTCATAACCATCAACTACTGCTTTCGAAGTAATACCGCTTAATCGTTGGTTCTCTCTTTCAATAAGAAGAGCTTCTTTAACGCTTGCAATCATAGGAATAATCCTTTGGCCTGCTCTTGTTTTCGGGGTGTTAATCCCGAAGTATAAGCCTTGCCCATTTCCCTCTCTACTGTAATAAACTAGAGTGTGATTAACGCTGATAGTTCTTTCTTCAAGATCAACATCTTTCCAGCGCAAGCCTGTAACTTCTCCAACTCTAAGCCCAGACCCGAGCATCGTGGCAAAAACAGGATACCAATGATAATACATCTTGCTATTTCTAAGAAATGAAAGAAATAGTTGCTGTTCTGCTACCGTCAATGCTTTCCGTTTCTCTGTGAAGAGATTTCTTGACTGCTTCAATTCTTTGAGAGCATTATCGCTCGGATTATTGCGAAGATATTCATCTTCAACCGCTAAATCTAAAACCTGATGAAGCACCGTATGAAGATTATCAATCGTTGCTACTTTCAAACCCTGATCATCTAGTAGACGATTGTAGAATCTCCTGATATCTGTTTTCCGAAGTTTTGTGACTTTCAGCTCTCCAAATCCATGACGTACAAACTGATTGTACATGTACTGATAATTCATGAAAGTATTGTTCTTCAGTCCTTTTTTCAGAAGTACCCACATATCATAGATATCATTAACTGTTACGTTCTGTGCATCAGTTCTTATACCGTCGCTTTTATCTCTCTGAATTTCCACTTCTTTTTTTCTAAGCTCATCCAAAGTAAGGGCATAAATTGTATGGCGTTTGCCATCAGTGGTTCTCCAACGATACTGATACCCTCCTTGCTTTCGTTCGCTCTCATTTTCTTTCAGGACGCGTCCTTTGCTATCTTTTCTTCTTTCTGCCATTTATATAACTCCTTTTAGCAGAAAGCTGATAAAAAAATTATATCACATCAGCTTTCTGCAGTGAATTAGAGAGAATATGTTTTTTCAATATATTCAAGAAATAATCGTTTTTTGATAAGTCGTTTCCGTCCAACCCAAAGAACAAATGGGCAATCTTCATCATCCGTGATCTCTCGAAGCTTATGCTCCCCTATATTAGAAAGAGCAGCAGCTTCTTCAATAGTTAGAGTTGTCTTTTCCCAAATTGGAACTTCATACTTCATTGCTGTTACTCCTTCCTATATTTTGTCGAATATATTGTTTAAAACATAGCCTTTTTGATTCTTCTTGCTATATGGATTATCTTTTCTATCTGCCTCTAAATAACGATCAACCTTTCGGTCATACTCCATCCTGTAGATGAAATTTTGATCAAACATTAGAACAGAAGATAATCTACGAAACAACTGGAAACTTTCATCAATCGCACTGAGTGTATATCCTCGACAAAAGGTAACCGGATCGAAAGGTGATGTTACATAGATTGCACGGCAAGCTAAAGGCTTGTTAAAATATCTTGATGATGCCACAACTTTACCTCGTGAAAATGGATTGAACATAGCCAACAACTCAGAGAAGGGAATCGACTCAGGACGAAGCTCGTCCAGAATAATAATAGGCTCTGCCTGGTAGTATTGAAATGCATCTTTTGTTGTAGAGCTCAAATAGTAGCTTCCAGCATCTTCCGCTAACTTCTTAGCAAGATAACTTTTGCCTGTCTCGCTGGACCCATAGAACCAATGCACCGACACCAACTCATCATTGGCTTCCATATCCGTATAGAGTGAATCCGCACAACGCTCAAGGTAGAGTTCATGAGCCTTCAGAAGCTTCTGACTAGCCCTAGCATATCCCGATCCAGATAGCTGTCTCTTTGCATCTCTCAACGATACTTCCCCCATAGCAATCAAATCAAGTACGCCATTGATCTTATTGGATGATGCAATTCCTTCAACCTTTGATGCCTTCCTTATCACTTGATCCAATAATCCAATGTAATCAAAATTTGCTTTTACCTCATCAAATGAATACTGATGTTTATGACGCGCATTTTTAGTAGCATGAACGAGATAGGCAAAGCCATTGTTGATGTCACCTTTCCAAACTTCCAAATACTGGGGACTGTCACCGATATCTTTAGCCACCTGATTGACTGAACGAGCATTGTCAAATTGAATCATTACATGAATATTATCTTCTGCAGGTGTAACATTATCATCTTTCATGTCCCGATCATGCAAGATGCCTGCCCAACGTTTTGGTTTCAAAACAGTATCAATCACAGCATAGAGATCATCAGGTGTCAAATTGTTTGGTAGATGAGCAACTTGTTGTGTATACATGAAATTTCGACTCTTTTTCGTCGTTTTATTTGTGGTCACTGTGCCAACCTCCTTCCTGAAATAGCTAGTTTTACTGTTATAATTGACACAGATTTTTAATGGGTGGCTGGAGAAACAAGCCCCTCCAGCCACTATTTATAAGGCTTTTATAATGGTTGACACTGGCACAATGCAGCGCATTTTTGCTGCGCAAAATGCGCTGCGAGCAAATCAACTCTTATAATATTCTTTCAATAAATCTGATAGTGCTTTGTACTCGTCAAACTCATCCATTAATCTCGGGAACTTAACAAATCCTACCTGGTTGTGAAAGCCATCGTCTATGCTGTACCAAGCATCTCCTGGTAAATAGTCCAACTCTCTCATAACCTCAATTTGTCTACGATCCCACATAAAACTCGCATCATCTCGATTTGGTTTAAACAAGATCCTGATCCCACACGCATTGTTCACAACACTTTCTAAACCACCAATCCCAACTGATGCTTGAGCAGTAGATATAACAAGAAAGCACCCTGCAGAAGCTCCTTGAGTTGCTATCTGTCTTACTAATCCTAGAAACTCATTAATACAATAATCGAGGTTTTCTTTACTCGCCTTCTTTGGAAATAAATCTACAAGCGATACCCATTCGTCAAGGAATAAAATGCAAGGTTTCATTCCAACCTGAAACCATTTAACAACTTTTCCGCGTTGCTTGCCTTTATCATTTATGATCTGCTGACGTGAGATTCTAGTTTGGTTAAACTCTCTTACAGCAGTTAATATATGTTCTACACCACCATTCACATCAGGACAAAGTACATGATCACATTGTGAAAGTTCTGCAGTTTTCGGATCTACAACAATCACTTTGCTTCCATATTCATCAGGTCCACACTTTAATACAGGTAATAAAAAAACCGAAATAGCCGCCGTAGACTTACCACTTCGTGTACCGCCACACAATAAAGATGAAGCATTTAGAACCCTGGAATAATCAACAAACAGGTCTTCTCGAATGTACAATCTAGTCGCGTGATCGGAAGGAATATCATCAATGGTTTTGTAAACACTCTGTTTCTGATATTCTGCAACAACATCCTTGATATGATAATCCAAATATCTACCTGCAACATCTTCCAATTTGGAAACAACTGCATAATTACCAAATTTTTTCCTTAATGAATCCGAAATTACTGATTCTAACTTAGACACATCTTCAAACTTTGCCGACTCACACTCAATACGGATTTTATAACCACCTTTTTCTTCAGGAAAAACAGTAACTTTAGGTTCCAATTCTCCATCTCTTAGTTGAAGGGGATTTCCCATGTAAAATGCGCATAATCTGCGTCTAACAATATATTTGATTTCACGGGATTCTTTACGAATTAAATTCTCAACGATAGCAATGAAGAGTGAAATTATACTCGCAGAAAGTAGTCCAAAGAAGTATGGTTTGAAATCAATTGTTTTGTCTAAATGCAATGCTTCTGAAAGTATCGAAAAAAAATATTCTAATACCTTTGAAAATCCTGCTATGAATATGAATCCCACTCTCAAGAGAATTATCTTGGGAGTGGGAGATAAATATCTCAAGGATGCATCTTTGCGCCAACGCGACACTATTCCTTGTCCTTGCCAGTCGCTGTCGCAACTGCAATATCCTCACACTTTACAGAAAGCTGATTCCTATATTCTCCATAGATGGTAGCCGTAACCCCCTTAGGCATTACCTTAGCAT
The DNA here is from genome assembly GCA_032100885.1 of Proteiniclasticum sp. Taxonomy (GTDB): domain Bacteria; phylum Bacillota; class Clostridia; order Clostridiales; family Clostridiaceae; genus Proteiniclasticum. Next base: position 16,231 of record DAMDIS010000016.1, on the reverse strand, counting down.
CAAGAGGAATGCTGACATCCTTTTGGACCTTAAAAGAAATCTTCTCGTAACGATTTGAGAATTCTTTTCCATCTTTGAACTTGTACGGAGTCCTATCCAGAGCAATAACCGTATCAACCTTTGTTCCGAGGTGTTGCTTTGAATCGTAGTCGATCCATTCGGAGCAACCTGTTACAACAAAAACCTTGCCCTCAGCAAATGATGCCCAATCAAAAGTAACGAAACTATTTAAACCTTTCATCTTTTTCCTCCATTGATATCTTGCGATATTTCATTTTTTTCACAAAGCGATATTGAATACACGATCTTCTTCATCGTCCAAAAACCAATATTTCGGAACAAAGATTGATACAAATCAATACTCTCTTTAAAGTACAATATTTTCATGAATCATTTATCCCTACCTTAAGTAATGATAGAGATATGAAGCTTCATCAGCTCCTTTGATTATAAGAAAGAACTTTTTCATATCAATCTTTATTTCATCAGATTCATATTCGCCTCTCATATAACCTTCGAGATGTTTTTTTAATTCTTTACGTTCAAATTCTGAAAAATCTTCTTTAATTTTTAGACCCATCTTTTCTATAAGATCTCCGATCTGATACGGTGAACTGTAATAATTAACAGTATCTTTTCCCTTCATGATGTTTCTTTTCCTTTCGTTCAAATTTAGCAACGCGCGTTTTAGCTATGATTTAATTTTACTATACTTTATCGAGCAAACATAAAATTTATACACGCCTCTATTTGTATAAATTTTAAAGAATCATTGATTTTAAAGGATTTCTCGCTTATAATTTTATACAAGAAAACAAAATTTATACAAAAAAAGGTGAGTTATATATGAGTGATACTTATACAATTTCAAAATTAGTTGATCATTATCATAGTATCTATGATTTACCAGGTATGGAAAAATCAAATTCGTATGATGTAAGAAAAAGTGCGAAGCAAACATATATTGTTAAAATAACCCGCACTATTAAAGATGTAATCATCGGCACGGAATCTCTTTGGGATATTATTAAACCCAAATATGGGTGGCGAGAAATCAGTATTGATAAATTTGAAAAACATTGTTTTTCAGAATGGTCTAAATATCTCGAGCCGAGATTTGATGATAAACTCCCACCAAATTTCGTAACAGATAAAGAGAATAACTTGAATAAAACCGCTACTGAAGATATAGATGACCACTATGTCAAATCGATAAATAGAACTTGGGAACAAGAAGAACGAGATTTTCGTCACGAAGATCCTTCACAGATATCAGAGGAGGACTTTGACAAAAACCTTTTGAAGATAATGATCACAGGTATATACGATATTTTCTACGAACCCATCAATGAAGCTAAGCTTCGTAAAGACATGATGAATGAGTCTATCGTTAAAACGGACATTGAATACCTCACATACTTACGAAAAAAATCAATAGAAGATCTTGAGAATCCACGGAAATACTTAGGAAAGCTAAAAAAGGAAAAAAATGATTAATAGCATCTTCATGTTTGCACATATTTTAAATCAAAAAATAAAAAGAGCCGAATTGGCTCTTTTTTCATGTCTTATTGCATTCACGAATATTAATCCTTACCTGAGGTCTCAGCATTAAACAATAATATTAGCTAGTACTTTTGTGTTCTTAAATCCTTATATGCTTCCTTCGCTATTACTTCCATAACAGTATTATAAAAAGCCTTGTCTTCAAAGAGCTTTGAAAAAGACTTCATAGATTCTGAATAACTTTCCTGAGCTGCTTTTTCAAATGTCTTCGGGAATATACTTCTCTCAAATACTTCTGAATCATTTCTTCTTGCCTGTTTGGCCAGGTTCTTATCATTCTTCAGTATCTTATTATAAAGTGATTCCACAATAACCCTATCCGTATCACTGAAAAGACCTTCAAAACGTTGATTGATTTTATTGATGATTTCTTCGAGAAGATCTCTCTTTTCATCATCTTTCTCGCCAGGTATGAAAGTTGGAACATTATCCAGCGGTGGCGCATTAGGATTCAATGTGATATCCCCTTTAAATGTCTGCTCAAGCTTATAGAACTCAAGCTTCAACTTTTCATCAAGGTTCAGCGTTTCCATCTCTGTTGCAGGTATTAACCTTGAGAAATATGAAGTGAAAGTGAACTCCTTATGGAGAGCCACATCAAACATTCTCGTTATCTGAGTAATGTAGGTGTACCACTTATTGAAGTCTCTAATAGTACGTCTAAACATATACTTATCGTTGGCGTTCAGGTCATTATATCTATCCACAACAGGCTTTAGAAGGCTGGTCATCTTTCCAAGGTCTACTGACGTCTGGTTTCCTGGTTTAAAATTGATTTTTACGAACTTCTCTACATCTTCATCGTTGTATAATTGATATTCTCTCAGTTTATGTTGGCTCACATAAATCTGGTTGACATCAATCTCTTCTTTCAGGCTCGTTTCCTCGTAAAATGGTTCAAATGCTTCTTGAATTTCCTCTGACGTGTTCACAAAGTCTAATATAAAAGTATCATTTTTCCCTGGATGGATTCTGTTTAACCTGGAGAGCGTCTGTACAGCTTTCACGCCTTTTAGCTTTTTGTCGATGAACATCGAATGAAGAAGCGGCTCATCAAAGCCAGTTTGGTATTTCTCTGCCACAATCAACATATTGAAATAATCATGAAAAGCTTCTGGTAGCTGCTTTTCTCCAATTGGGTTTCCGTCTTTACTCATATTAATGCCAGTTTCGGTATAATCTGTCTCACCGTCTTTAACTATTCCAGAAAATGCCACCAGGATATCTACATCAGTGTACTCCATCTTCTCGATGTACCGTTTAAACTCATGATAATAACGAACAGCATGAAGTCTTGATGCCGTTACCACCATGGCTTTGGCTCTGCCATTAATCTTATTCTTGGTGATATCTCTGAAGTGCTCGATGATAATGGCTGTCTTTTGTTGAAGATTATGTGGGTGTAAAGATTCAAATCTCTTTACTGTTTTAGCAGCCAGTGATACAGGTACTTCTGGGTTCTCTGGGGTGTTCTTAGCGATTCTGAAGCATGTTCTGTAGGTCATATAGTTCTTTAGCACATCCAAGATAAACCCTTCTTCTATGGCCTGTCTCATGCTATAAACGTGGAATGGGTGGAAAGAACCATCTTGGGCTTCTGTTCCAAACATCTCCAATGTCTTTTCCTTCGGTGTAGCAGTAAAAGCAAAGAAGCTTAGATTCTTATGTCTACCATGAGTAATGATTTCTTGAATGAGCTTGTCTTCTTCATCCAATAGCTCATCCTCTGCTTTGCCTTCAATCTCCGCATA
>DAMDIS010000016.1:5612-12904 GCA_032100885.1 Proteiniclasticum sp. | reverse complement strand
TCTTTTAGTGCTTCTTCGGTGTCTGCAAGGGCAGTCTTCAATTTCATGGCACTTTGGCCAGTCTGACTGGAATGAGCCTCATCCACGATAATGGCAAAGTTACGGCCATTATTTGCATCAATCTCTTGATATATCACAGGGAATTTCTGAAGGGTGGTCACTATGATGCGTTTCCCATCGTTTATAGCATCTCTAAGGTCCTTTGAAGTCTTCCCATCACCAATGGTCTCTACTAATCCACTCTGATGTTCAAAGCTTGATATGGTGTCCTGAAGCTGATTATCCAGTACCTTTCTATCCGTCACGATAATTACCGAAGCAAAAATAGATCTATTTTCTTCATCATGCAGGCTTGCGAGCCTGTAGGAGGTCCAAGCGATGGAATTAGATTTCCCTGAACCTGCAGAGTGCTGAATAAGATAATTCTTACCGCTACCCGAAACCTTAACGTCAGACACAAGCTTTCTTACTACATCAAGCTGATGATATCTTGGGAATATGAGCGTTTTCTTCTTCTCAATCTTTTGATTCCCATCTTTTTCCGTCTTAACTTCTTTCACTTGAAGATGGATAAATCTATGGACGATATCAAGCAAGGAATCCTTTTGAAGAACCCTCTCCCATAAATAGGATGTCGCATATCCTTCTGGGTTTTGAGGATTGCCTTTTCCACCATTGACTCCTGCTCCATTACTTCCTTGGTCAAATGGAAGAAAGTACGTATTTTTTCCATCTAATTTGGTAGTCATAACTACGTTGTAGAGGTCCACGCCAAAGTATACAAGGATTCTCTTGTTAAAGTGAAAAACAGTTTCCTTGGGGTCTCTATCAAACATATATTGTGCCTTTGAGTTATCAATGGATTGCCCTGTAATCTGATTTTTAAGTTCCAGTGCTACAATTGGAATCCCGTTTAACGACAATACCATGTCCACAGAATTGTTGTTTTGAGTGGAATATCTGAACTGTCTTGTCACATGAAGAACATTCTCGTTATACAGGTCCCAGAGCCTCATATTGAGCTCAGATTCGGGTTTAAAGTATGCAGCCTTGAAATCTATCCCTCGATACTTAAATCCGTGTCTCAGGACGTGTATGAGTCCAAAATTATCTATGGCATCATTAATGGCCTTAAAGAATTTCTTCTCCACATCTGAAACGGTCATTCGTTCAAATCTGTCCCACTCTTTAGGTTGCGTGGCCTTGACAAAGGAGATGAGTGTTTCCATATCCATGGCTCTATCCTTGTCATACTTCTTTAAATCCCCTTTCTGGTAGCCCCCAGCAGGTGAGAGCAGGAAGGTTTCAATATCCTGTTCAAATCGTATTTCTTTATATTCCAATCTGGTCCCCCCTCTTTACTCTACTTCTTTCTTTCCAGTGACATATTCATAGATGAGTGATTTTTTGTATTGTTCTAATTCTATAATTAGCATTTGTTTTTTTCTAATTATCTCATCAAATTTCTTCTCTGCTGATTTGACATATTTAGCGATTTGCTCTTGCTCCTCTTTTGGAGGAATTGGTAAATAAGAATTTAAAAACTTATCAGCTTGTAATCTCCATCTACCAAGATTTGAAACTCCTTGTGCGATTCCATAAAAAATCTTATTCTTGTAACATATCTGAAAAACATACTTATAATATTCAGCGGAGTTTGCATGAGGCTTTGCCATATAGAAAACACGATAGTCTGGGCTTGTTACTCCATTAAAAGCTGAATAATCCACCCATCCCGTTAGCAAATCCATATGATTCATTACGAAGTCATTTTCCTTCACAAACTGATATTTCGAATAATTCGCTGCCATCTGACCTTCATTAATAGTTAAGTCCTTTATTTTCAATCCATTTTGAGTAACCGAAAGAACATCATAACCCTCGCTCCCCGCAATTTCTTTCTTAATTCTAAACTCATACTTTAGCTTACTTACTTTCCAATGCTTGGGGACTTCACCAATCCACTCAATCCCCGAATCTTTCATCTCCACATTCTTATCCAATCCTTTTGTCACCGCTTCTGTGATAATGGATTGTTTGAGGCGTTTATAGTCTTCGATTGTGGATTTGGTCCGTTCAATTATTCTATCTATAACAGGCACTTCTTCATCAAGAATCATAGCTATTTTCAACTGTTTATTCATGTCAAGGTTGACAAATTTTAAGTCATAAACAAAATTCCTATTCATATGTGGGATGGTAGTTCCGCCTACCCAATCATATAGAACTGGCTGCATCCCTTTTAAGTACCACCACCAGAACCTTTGGTTAATTAAATCGCTTTTTGAATTCATTTTTACAATTGTAGATGAAATATAGCCCTCATGTCCTGTACCAATCAAACCTGCACGTGCTCCATCCCATAGAATCAAAACATCTTCCTTTGATGCTTTTGGTAAATCCTCTGAACAATAATTTTTATATCTATAGTTTTCTGAATTGTTATCCAAATCGCTCGCACCAATGTATGGCAGTCCTATACCATCAGAGTTAATTTCTAATGGGTTTTTTCCTTTTTGATAAGTCAAAAGAAACTTAGTATTTATTAAAGTGATATCGCTTGGAATTTCACCTATCCACTCAACCCCACTATCCTTCATTTCTCTACTCACTCTTTTCACCACCCTTCTCAAAAAGAGCTCTTAATGAAGTCATAAGTTCTTTTTCCACTTCCAGTATTCTTTCTGCTATTACCTCTGATTTTTCTGGTGCAACATACTTATAAAAATATCTGGTAAATGGAATTTCGTAACCTACCTTGGTTTTACTCTTGTCTATCCAAGCATCTGGGTTGAAAGGCTTAACTTCTCTTTCGAAGTAGGAATCGATATCTTCCGTTAGAGGTACATTCTCGGTATCTCGAAGACTTGAGTCTGCAACAGGTTTGCCCTTTTTCAAAACAATATTCCCATCCTCATCTCTCTCAGGAGATTCAATGACAATTTTGTTGTAACCAAAATCAACGGTATCAAATATCTTGGACTCTGTTTTCAGATTTCCATCCTCGTATTCCTTGTTCTCGAACTCAAGATAAGTTTTGACGATAAGCTCTCTGGCCTTATCTGTGATGTCATTTCTTTTGCTTCCTATGGACTTCCTTCTCTTCTCATAGCAATTTGATGCGTCAATGAGCTGAACCTTACCTGCACGGTAAGAAGGTTTATCTTTATCCAATATCCATAGATAGGTTGTGATACCCGTATTGTAAAACATATCTGTACCAAGCTGAACGATTGTATCAAGCCAATCGTTTTCCAGAATATATCTTCTGATTTCAGAAGGACCTGAACCAGCATCTCCTGTAAAGAGTGGACTTCCATTATGAACGATACACATTCTACCTGTATCTTTTAGTTTCTTTAACCCATTAAGGGTAAAGAGCATCTGTCCATCAGATACAGGTGGTAATCCCATACCAAATCTACCTTTATCTCCTGTTTTGGCTTCCTTCTCTACAGCAGGTTTTGAGGACTTCCAATCAATGCCAAATGGAGGGTTACTTATAATGAAGTCAAAGGTATACCCACTGAACTTATCATCTGCTAAGGTATCACCTTTTCTCATATTATCTGCATCTTCTCCTCGGATAAGAGCATCTGCCTTTGCGATGGCGAAGGTCTGAGGGTTGATTTCCTGTCCAAAGGAAGTAACCTCAGCATCCTCATCAAACTGAGTTAGTCTTTCATCCATGCAGCCAAGCATCTGGGATGTTCCCATAGCCATGTCATAAACCGTCTTTACTACGCCATCGTTTATAAGTGATACTTTCTCAGATTCCACAAGAAGATCCACCATAGTATAAATAATATCTCTACTAGTAAAATGGGCTCCAGCTTCTTCATTGTAACTTTCAGAGAACCTTTTTATTAGATCTTCAAAAATATAACCCATATCCACAGAAGTGATCTTATCAGGACTCATGTCAGCTTTTTGAGTATTAAATTCCTGTATGACATAGAATAACTTACCGCTATCTGCAAGGGTCTTTATCTCTACATCAAACTTAAAGTTCTCCAGAATATCCTGTACGTTATCAGAGAATCCTGACAGATAGCTTCTGAAATTCTCTTCAATATTATTGGGATCGGAAAGTAATGTATTGAAATCAAATCTACTAACATTATAGAACTGATACCTAGAAGCAGATTTTAGAAATCCATCTTTCACTTCAAAGTGTTTAACTTCCTCATACTTCTTCCAAACAGCTTCTCTTGTGGGCTTTAAACAGTCATTGAACCTTTTGATAACAGTCATTGGGATAATAACATTACCGTACTCGTGAGGTTTATAAGGCCCTCTAAGCATATCTGCTATGTTCCAAATGACTGCTGATTTTTCGGCAATATTAGTACCTACTTTTGCCCTTAATTCCACACCACTTTCAAACACTTCTACTTCGCTCATATCTTACCTCCAGAAATAATAAATACTTATATAACATACTATATACTAAAACACTTGAATTTATAATATAAATTCCTCCATTAGAAAAACAAAAGAGAGACATGCAATTATACTTGTCTCTCTTTATCTTATCAGCTTTCTGCCCTATTAAAAATAATTGGGTGTATTTTGGGTGTAATTTTTGGCTCCTCACCATTAAAAAAACTTGATTTTAGCTATTCTCTAGTCTTGCGGTTTCATTGTTGGGAAGAGTATGACGTCTCTGATGGAATGTGCATCTGTAAGGAACATGACAATACGGTCTACACCGATGCCCAGTCCGCCTGTTGGAGGCATTCCTGTCTCAAGAGCACTCATGAATTCTTCATCGATCATATACGCTTCATCATCACCAAGCTCTCTTTCCTTTGCCTGCTGTGTGAATCTGTCTCTCTGAACAATCGGATCGTTAAGCTCTGAGTACGCGTTACAGATTTCTCTTCCGAAGATGAATCCTTCAAATCTTTCTGTATACTCCGGATTTCCTCTCTTCTTCTTGGTCAGAGGTGAAATCTCCACCGGATAGTCGTAGATGAATGTAGGCTGAATGAGCTTCTCTTCGCAGAACCGCTCAAACATCGCATTCAGAACATCACCCTTTGAAGTATGGCTGATGTCATACTTGAAGTCGTCCTGCATGTGGAACTTTCTCGCATAGGCATGAGCTTCTTCCAATGTGATTGCAGAGAAGTCCACTCCAGTCTCTTCCTTGACGATATCCGCCATGCTGACTCTTCTCCATGGTGGAGTAAGATTGATTTCTGTTTCACCGTAGTTGATGACCATGGTTCCAAGAACCTTCTGGGCAACGGACGAAATCAGATCTTCTGTCAGGTCCATCATATCGTTGTAGTCGCTGTAGGCTTCATAAAGCTCGATCATGGTGAACTCCGGGTTATGCTTGAAGCTGACTCCTTCATTTCTGAAGTTCTTGCCCATGTCATAAACCTTTTCGAATCCGCCGACAATCAGTCTCTTGAGATAAAGCTCTGTAGCGATTCTAAGATACATATCGATATCCAGGGCATTATGATGAGTCGTGAACGGTCTCGCTGCTGCTCCGCCTGCTATAGGGGACAGAATCGGTGTTTCCACCTCAAGATATCCGCGGTCATCAAGATAGTTTCTGATTTCTCTTATGATCTTTGTACGTCTGATCATCTTTTCCTTGACGTCAGGATTTACAATAAGATCCACTTCTCTCTGTCTGTATCTGATGTCAGGATCTACAAGGCCATGCCACTTGTCTGGAAGCGGCTTAAGCGCCTTTGCGATCAGTTCGAAGGATGACACCTGAAGAGATACTTCGCCTGTCTTTGTGATGAAGACTTCGCCTTCTACACTTATCCAGTCACCTAGATCAAGAGTTTTGAAGAACTTGAGCTTCTCTTCTCCCACGTTGTCCAGCTTGATGTATAACTGAAGCTTTCCTTCTCTGTCATGAATATCTGAAAAGCCTGCCTTGCCCTGTACTCTTTTTCTCATGAGTCTTCCTGCTGTCTTGATTTTCACCCCAGCCAGTTCTTCATGATTTTCCTTGATGTCCTTGGAGTTATGGGTAACTTCCACTTTATACACATCAAAAGGGTCCTGTCCTTCTTCCTGCAGTGCCTTCAGCTTTTCTCTTCTTTGCAGTTCCTGTTCTGACAGTCTGCTGCTCTCCTGTTCTATAATGTTGTTCTCTTCGTTAGTCACAACTACACCTACTCTCTTCCTATTTCGATAATCTTGAACTTGCTTGTTCCGTTTGGAACCTGCGCTGTTACTTCATCGTCCACTTTGTGTCCGATCAGTGCACTGCCTACTGGTGACTCATTTGAGATCTTGAAGTTCATCGGATCGGCTTCTGTCGATCCCACAAGGGTATAGGTCACTTCCTCATCAAATTCAAAGTCATAGACCTTAACCTTGCAGCCCACGCTGACCACATCATATGAAATATCATTTTCATCGATGACGGTTGCGTTTCTGAGTGTATTTTCTAGCTGGCTGATTTTGCCTTCAACAAAAGCCTGCTCATTTTTAGCTTCATCATATTCGGAGTTTTCGCTGAGATCCCCGTAACCAAGTGCTACCTTGATTTTCTCAGTGATTTCCTTACGTTTTACTGTCTTTAAAAATTCCAGTTCGCTTTCCAGCTTTTTGACACCTTCATATGTCATGATATACTTTTTTGCTTCGCTCATTTTAAATCCCCTTAATGGTTTATTTGATTTTCTATTATAGTTACATTGTCCTTATATGTCAATGATTTTAGCTGTTTTCGGCCAGTTTGTCCTTATATGCGGCCAATATTCCAAGTACTACCATGGGGTCACTTTCATGATTGATTCTGTCTTTGATGTCTGCACTGTTTGGCATCCCTTTAAGATACCATGCGATGTGTTTTCGCATCTCTCTCACGGCTTTGGCGTCTCCGTCATAGGCAAGGGTGCTTCTGTAATGAAGCATAAGAACATCCAGCCTTTCTGAAAACGCAGGTTTCTCATAAGCCTTTCCTGCAAGTGCCGCACTGATCTCCTCAAAAATCCAGGGATTTCCAAGGGCGCCTCTTGCAACCATGATTCCGTCGCACCCGGTTTCGAATACTTCCAGCGCATCTTCACCTGTAAAGATATCTCCATTGCCGATTACCGGTATGGAAACACTCTCTTTGATCTTTCTGATGATCTCACGGTCTGATTTGCCTGAATAGTACTGCTCTCTGAATCTGCCATGGACAGTGATCATATCTGCTCCGGCATCTTCCATTCTTTTCGCAAAATCAAGTGCAGTTTCCTGCCCGTTCTTGAAGCCTCTCCTGAATTTGCAGGTGACAGGCTTTGTGGTTGTCTTCTTCACTTCTCTTA
>DAMDIS010000016.1:0-5602 GCA_032100885.1 Proteiniclasticum sp. | reverse complement strand
TCTTATGATATCTGCCGCATTCTTCGGATCAAGCATGAGGGATGATCCTTCACCGTTCTTGACCAGCTTCGGTGCAGGACAGCCCATGTTGATGTCCAGAAGAACGATGTCTTCATTTTCATCCAGATGTCCGGCGATTCTGGCCATGATCTCTTTGTCGCTGCCGAACAGCTGCACGGCGATGGGTTTTTCCATGGGTGAGATGCGAAGAAGATCCTTCGTGTTCTCACTGCCGTAATGGAGCGCCTTGGCACTGACCATCTCTGAGTATACCATAGAACAGCCCATGGATATGGCGATTTCCCTAAAAGATATGTCGGTTACGCCGGCCATGGGTGCAAGAAAGACGTTGCTTTCGAGGATTCTATTTCTTATTTTTATCATAGATCATTTTCAGCCCTTCCAGGGTCAGATTGGGTTCCACAGCATCGATACAGTCGGTGCTCTGCTTCATGAGCCTTGAGAACCCTCCAGTTGCAACAACGAATGGTTCCTCTTCTCCATCAGCCATCATTTCCTTCTTCATGAGCTTCACCAGATGTTCCACAAGTCCGATGTAGCCATGGACAAGTCCTGACTGCATGGAGACCACGGTGTTCTTTCCGATGACCGTATCCGGCTTCATGAGCTCAATTCGAGGAAGCTTTGCCGCCTTCTCAAAGAGTGCGTCTGCGGAGATCTTGATCCCCGGAGATATGATGCCTCCCTGATAAGTCCCATCCTTCTTCACCGAACAGAAAGTTGTTGCTGTTCCAAAATCGATGATGATGAGGCTTCTCATGTATTTGGCAGAGGCAGCCACCGCATTGACGATTCTGTCTGCACCGACTTCCTTGGGATTGTCCGTCTTCACATTGATTCCTGTCTTCACACCGGCACCCACAACAATAGGGGTAACCTTGAACACTTTTCTCACCATATTTTCCAGTGAGTACATGACATTCGGTACAACCGAAGAAATGATGACACCGTCAATACTGGACGGTTCCAGTTTATTCAGGTGAAATAAGCTGATGACATCTATGGAGATCTCATCCGAGGTCTTCATGCTGTTGGTGGAAAGCCTGAAATCACTGATGATTTTCGTGCCGTCATGGACACCCATGACAATATTTGTATTTCCTACATCTATAAGCAGAATCATAAGACAACTCCCTCAATAATTTAAAAGCAGCTCAAAAGCTGCTGATCGATCACATTTTCTCTGTTGTTATGTTTTTGAACAATATAATTTTAGCAATAACTAACGGTTTGTCAAGTAAAAGGACAAATTCATGCCTTCAGAGCATGCCGATGCTCGCCCGACTCACTATATATCGGAAGAAATCCATGCACCTTCCTCCTTCACTTTAAAAGAGAGAGCTAAATGCTCTCTCTTACAATTTCAATCATCTGCTGATGGTCTCTTTCCATATCCTTCACGAGTTTGATCTGATTTCTTGCCCGCTCCAGATTATGCTCCGGATGCCCGATCTTGTAGTAGATGTCTCCTTCGAGATAGTCCTTCAGAAAGCGCATGCCGCATTCAAAAGTCATGATTTTCGCCGAAAAAGGCAGATACATGATTTCCGTTTCCGTGAGAAAGCTTCCGATACTGAGGTATCCCTCTGTATAAGCCCTGAACAGAGAAAGATCGAATCTGACCTTATCAAGATCCTTTTCATCCTCAAGAGCAGTAGTTGCTCCCGACCGGATGGAATCCCCGAAGTCATATAGAGACACTCCGGGCATAACCGTATCAAGGTCCACAAGGCAGACTGCTTCACGGGTCACATCGTCAATCATGACATTGTTGTATTTCGTGTCGTTATGGGTGACTCTTATGGGCAGCTCACCATTTCCGATCAGCCGATTAATGATCTTTGTATCGGATTCCCTTGCAAGGAAAAATTCTATTTCCTCCCTGCATGCTCCAGCTCTGCCCAGGGGATCCTTTTCGACTACCGCCAGGAAATCCTTGAAACGCTCCTCCGTATTATGGAAGTTTACTATGGTCTCGTGCAGTGTTCTGCCATCATAATCGGAAAGCAGCTCCTGAAATCTTCCCAGAGCCTGACCCGATTTATAGAAGTCCTCCGGACCATCGACCTTCTGGTAGGTCCTTGCTCCTTCAATGAAATCATAGCACCTGAAATAATTTCCTTCACTGACCAGGTTATGATTTCCTTCCTTTGTACTGATGACATTAAGGCATTCCTTATGTGTATCTCCTCCGGCAGCTTCAATCTTCCTTCTGATGTGTTCTGTCACACCTTTGATGTTGTCCATGAGCTTTACAGGCTCCTTGAAAATCGTATGATTGATCCTCTGGAAGATGTATCTTTTTCTCTTCCCGTCATCAAGCTTTGTGGTTACTCTATAGGTATCATTGATGTGTCCCTGTCCGTATCTTGTGACCTCTACCGGTTCGCCTTCGATCCTGAACTTTCCGATGAGGTGAAGTAAGTTATCTTGCATCTCTTCCCTCCCAGAGCTTTTTAGGGTATCTTCCCTTTTCAGTCTGCTCTTTAATCCCCTGTTTCACTTTCTCTTTGTCTTCCTTGTAGGTGATCCCGTACCATTTTTCCGTGCTTGTTCCTGTAAGGATTCTGATTCTTCCATTTCTAACCAGATGGCTGACTGCTGTCGGCAGCTGGAACTCATCCTTCCCGGGATCTCTGATCTCTTGAAGAAACTGTTCAAATTCATCGGAAAGAAGAGGCAGAATCTCGGGACTGAACCCCCATACATTCATGGACACCCGGGTATCGGGCTGAAGCTCAACTTCTTTCTCTCCATAGGAGAGAATCCTTTCCCCATGGTACCGGATATCTGTATGCTCGGCGACGCCCGAAAGAATTCCTTTATCGCCAATGGTCAAAATGCCTCGTGAAACTCCTCCGCTTCTGCTCATGGTTCTCTCCAGAGGAAAGGAGACAAGGGCTCCAGTTCCATCGGGTAAATCAGATAGCATGCGCACCATTTCATAAAAGGTCTCCTTTCCGTAAAAGTCGTCGGCATTGATCACCATGAAAGGATGGTTAAGTTTATCTCTCGCAGCAAGAACAGCATGCCCGGTTCCCCAGGGCTTCTGTCTTTTCCGGCATTCTTCATTTTCCGTATACGCACCGGGAAGGTCCTTTGTGTCCTGGAAGACGTACTTCACTTCCATGAACTTCGCAATCTTTCTGCCGATGGCTTCATGAAAAAGATCTCTGTTTTCTTCTTTGATGATGATGACAAGTTCCGTGAATCCGCTTCTCATTGCATCGTATACCGAATACTCCAGAATGAACTCGCCTTCTGGTCCCACAGGTTCCAGCTGCTTCAGACCGCCGAATCTTGATCCCATTCCCGCTGCCATGACCACCAGAGTGAGTTTTTTTCCGTCTCTTCCATTCATGGGTTTACACCTCGATTTCATATATGTTTTCACTTATTATCTTCTTGCTCTGTTATAGAGATAAAGGGATGTGAGCATGAGGACCAGCCCCATAATCATGATGAGAAGTCCGGGCATACCTTCTCTTCCGAATCCGAAAAACAGAAGGATGATCCCGATCAGTACAAGGATGATTTCTAAAACTGAACTTCTCATGCTTTTTCTCCGTAGCTCATCCATCTGATTTCAGAAGGCGCAAGCTCTAAAACGGTCTCCCTGCCCTCATGGTCAAATACTCGTGTTCTCTGAAGGCTGTCCGAATTGTTCACCACGGCATATTTTTCGATGGAAGGATAAGCATGAACCTCCACCTGGATATTATCCGCATAAAGCACTGACATTTCCTTCTCCTTATGGGCGCTGTAGAACATGGCGCGATGAAGAAGTCTCGAGTTTTCCATATTAAATGGAAGCCCTGCGATGTAGACGGCTCTTCCCTTTCCATAATCATGTGCGGAAAGCTCTACCTGACCGTCATGATATCTGAGAATCTCGGTATCTTCATAGAGCGCATAGATATTTTTCATTCCTTCACCGAAGTCGATGTCCTCTTTGAGGTTTTCAGTGATGAAATGTTCTTTTACTGGTGTTTTGAAATACTTGTCCGTGCTGAGACTGAAGCCCAGCTCCTTGTCGACGCCAAAGGCATCTGCCAGCTGGAAGAATCGTCCGCCGTGATGAACAGCCGATGGCTCACCGATTCCGATGAAACCTCCGCCTTCATGGATCCATCTTCTTATGATCGCGACAAGCTTCGGATCCAGCCACTCCTCACCGCCCGAAAACGCCGTCATGGCATCTCCTGCGTTGATGATGACATCAACGCCCTTTGGTACGCCGTTTTTTCTGACGTCATCAAAGGAGATGAAGCTGACATCGGCGGAGCTTCCGCTGAGGGCTTCCAGGACGCCCAGATAGGAGTAGATCTGCTTGTACCAGAGGGCATGGGCCACCATATGGGTCTGCCAGGACCTCAGTTCCCCCCAGGAGTTCAGCACAGCTACCTTTATGCCTGTATAGGGCTTTACGCCGCTGATCATGCCATGGATCTCTCTGAACTCGTCCGCAACGGACTCGATATAGTCCACAAACTTCGGAAACTGATAGGCAAGGGAAAGATAACCGCCGTATCCGATACGGTCAACAGGTTTTCTCATGATGGCTCGCCTTGCCGACAGCCAGTTTTCTTTAGCTTCAATGGTCGGATCGTTGCCTTCACGGAAGGTGTCCGGGAAGAAGTAGGGCAGGAATCTTCCTTCTGTGTATTTCACGCCTGGGATACCCGAGATCATTCTAAGGGTGGCTCCGCCTCCCACTGATCCCACCACGGCATCAAGACCGATTTCTCTGAAATACTTTCCATAGGGCTCGGTACCGATCCAGTTGTCTCCAAGGAACATCATGGCTTCCTTGCCATGGGCATGGACTCTGTCTACAAGCTTCTTCGCCTCTGGAAATCGATGAAATCCAGGTATTCCTTTGTAGGTACTCTGAAGGCGGTATTGTAGTAACCCTTATCCACGATGTGTTCAGGTCTTAAGCGATATCCCTTCTCCTTTTCAAAGGCTTCAAGGGCTTCCACTGAAATGCTTGCACTGTATCCGAACCAGTCCACAAACTTCTCTTTTCCCTTTTCGTTGAACACTAGGGTGAAGTGATAGAAAAATGTTGTAAATCTGACCACATCCGTTCTCGGATTTTCCTCCAGCCATTTTTCCATATAGGTGTGGATATATTCATTGGAATGCTTCTTTCTCACGTCAAAGGGGATATCATGTTCCTTTTCACCCCAGTTGTTGGTGATGTGGTTGTACATCTGAGTGGGATCCCAGATGGCCTTCACAAGGAAGGATACTGTATATTCGTGAAAAGGCTCAGTCTTCATGATGGTGACGGTATTTTTCTCCTCATCCACAGTCCATAAAGATCCGTCCACAACCTCATCAAGGGTTCTGTCCATAACTTCCCAGAAGATCTTGGGATTGTAGCTGTAGTTCGGTACGATCTGTTCTTTATAATATCCGTTCATGATGGAAATGGTGAGCTCTTCCTCTTTCGCCACATTATGGGCGCTCATGAGATACATGCTCTGAGTCTCATCCATGTGTTCTCTCGAAAAGTCGTTATGACCTCTGCTTACAAAATAAGTGGTATATATCTTAGCGTCAAGATTCTTGATCT